>CAYGXH010000115.1:0-6282 GCA_964353675.1 uncultured Chlorobiaceae bacterium | reverse complement strand
ATACGTTTCTCCTATTATTATTTTTCAGTGATTCTTTTATATGTTCGACAGATTTTGCATCAAAAAGTTTAAAGAAAAAGTTGAAAGAATTTGTATCGCCATTTCATGGCGATTTTTACTATATTTATATTGAAATGAAAGAAATCGCTGCACTAAATGCAATAATACTCGTCGGACTCTGCCTGAGCGTCCATATCGTACATGCACAGGGCTCCATACCTAGCATCAAGATTAAAATCGCCCAGAGCTACGAACGCTCCGGTGACTATGAAGCCGCCGTCAGAATCTATGAAGAAGCTTTTCAAAAGGATTCTCTCAACATTACACTCTTCGATGCTCTGAAGCGCGGCTATTTACAGCTGAAACGTTACAACGACGCTATTGTTCTTCTCAAGAAATGGATTAGACTTCAGCCCCGCGATATTAGTCTCCTTGCACAAATGGGATCAACTTACATACTTGCATCGGACGAACCGCGCGCATTTTCTACCTGGGAAGAAGCGATCAATCTGGAACCGAATCGAGAAACTACGTATCTCCTCGTCGGTATGGCTATGGTAGAAAGCAGACTTTTCGATCGTGCTGTGGAGCTTTACAAGCGAGGGCGTGAAGAATGCAAGAATCCAAATCTCTTCACGTCAGATATCGCATACCTCTACAGCATCATGCTTAACTACCCGGAAGCAACACGGGAGTATATTAGTCTCCTTCGGCAAAATCCTTCGCAGCTGGCATATGTTCAATCGCGGATCGCCGGGTACACGGAGCGCGCGGAGGGTCTCTCTGCAACAATTCTTGTCGTCAGTGAAGCCGTAAAAAAAGAGTCGACGAACGTTACCCTACAGCAGCTTCTTGCGTGGCTTTACATGGAAGGGAAAGATTTTGATCGGGCATACGACGTTTACAAATTTATTGACGCCAGATTAAATGCAGGCGGGCGCGAACTTTTCAATTTCGCCGAGCGCGCATTCCGCGAGAAATCATACGGCGCTGCGACAAAAGCGTACACGGAGATCATCACGGGTTACCCGAGATTCAATCAGATGGCTCAGGTAAAATTCGGATTGGCGCACACGCTTGAGGAATCCCGGGACGAGGCAGACACTGTTACTATTTTCGGATCCCATAATCCATTTATTACTCCCCCCTCTACACCCGCAGTATTCACGGATGTTCTTGAAGCCTACCAAAATGTTGTCGCAGCGTATCCGAATACAGAAGTTGCCGCACGGGCAACTCTGCGGATCGGGATCATCCGGGAGGAAAAACTGATTGACCACGATGGAGCACGGAGCTCTTTTGAGGCAATCAAATCCCTCAAGGGGCGTTCCGCTCCCATCGCATGGGAAGCAAAATTAAGACTGGGCGATGTTTACCTTACACAGGGAAATCTAAAATTGGCCGAAGTGGAGTTCCGCTCGCTCTTTGGCGAACAATCTGCCACACCCGCTTTGCGAGACAGGGCTTTTCTCCGCCTTGCTCAACTGGAGTACTTCAGTGAGAATTTTCAGAATGCTCTCGGCAAACTTGATTCTTTAACAAAATATCCTCAATCGGATGCGGCAAACGACGCATTGATCTTGAAACTCTTTATACAAGAACAACTGAAGGAGAATGAAAATCTGCTTAAAAAGTACGTGAAAGCGGATCTTCTCAGACATCAGAATAAATTATCCGAAGCGCTCTCATTCTTTGAATCGCTTGAAAAAAATAATCCGTCATCCCCCATACTTGAAACCGTCTATATAAACTGCGGCGATATACTTACGACGATGCACAGATACAGCGAAGCGGTCGACGCCTATAATCATATTCTCCTCGAAATTCCCGAAAGCATTTACACCGATCAGCTGCTAATGAAGACGGGACAAATATTTGAGTTAGGTCTTAACAATAGAGAAAAAGCTGTCGAGATGTACCAGCAGCTGCTGGAAAAATATGCAGGTTCGGTTTTTGCAAACGAGGCACGAAAGCGAATCCGCAATATAAGGGGAGACAACATATGACCTGCCGCTTTCATAAGGCGTCAATGCTTCGAAGAGTCGTCATATTCGTTTCTTTTTACATATTTCTGGGATTGCCTGCATCGGCACAGAAAATCTTAATCCCAATGGATCTCCGCCAGACCGATCACCTCAAAGCATACGGGATTGCCTACTGGGCTTTAACGCGATCGATAGATGTCGACTGGCTTCTGAATTACCGTTCCGGGTCCTTCATGGTGGGAAGGCATGACGTTCTTGTTCAGGAATGCAGAATTCGCGGCGTGACCTTTGAAGAAATCACGGGAGCTCAGGCCGCACAGATTTACGCAGAAGTGGGAAACGAAAACAATAATATGGATGCAATCCGTCTCGAGAAAGCGCCCAGGATCGCGGTTTACGTACCGCCTAATTTTGTTCCATGGGATGATGCGGTGACTCTCGTTATGGAGTACGCGGAGATACCGTACGATAAAGTGTGGGACAGCGAGGTTATTGACAATAAATTAACTCAGTACGATTGGATACACCTTCACCATGAAGATTTTACAGGACAGTACGGAAAATTCTATGCGACGTTCGCCTCAGCCCCATGGTATGTAGAACAGCAGGCGCTGTACGAAAAGGAAGCTAGACGGCTCGGCTTTAAAAAAGTATCTGAGATGAAAAAAGCGGTCTCCCGAAAAATCAAGGAATACGTTGCTATCGGCGGTTTTATGTTTGCTATGTGCTCCGCAACAGATGCGTTCGACATAGCCCTTGCAGCAGAGAATGTCGATATATGCGATGCGATGTACGATGGTGATTCCCCCGATCCTGACGCCCAGAAGAAACTCGATTACTCATCCTGTCTGGTATTCGAAAATTTCACGCTGGAAAAGAATCCTCTAGTCTACGAGTATTCCGATATCGACATACCTCCCAGCCCCATTGCTCCAGCAATGGTCAATCAGGAAACTGATTATTTCACCCTGTTCGAATTCTCCGCCAAGTATGATCCGGTACCTACGATGCTGACTCAATCTCATGCAAACATCATTAAAGGCTTCATGGGACAGACAACGAATTTTAAAAAGAGTCTCATTAAGAAGTCGATCGTCATTTTAGCCGAGAAGGAAGGGACACAGGAGGTACGATATGTACATGGCAATTACGGACGCGGAACATTTACTTTCTACGGCGGGCACGACCCTGAAGACTACCAGCATGCCGTTGGAGATCCGCCCACCGATCTCAGACTCCATAAAAACTCTCCGGGATATCGGCTGATTCTGAATAATATCCTCTTCCCGGCAGCAAAGAAAAAACAACAGAAAACATGATAAACTATGCGAATCGCAATTATTTCTGACATTCATTCTAATCTCGAAGCTCTCACGCGAACTCTGGAAATTATTGAAAGCAAAAATATCCGGGAAATAGTCTGCCTCGGCGATATTATCGGGTACGGCGCAAATCCAAACGAGTGTTTATCCTTAATACGCAAATCTACTCAGCATATTTTGCTTGGGAATCACGACGAAGCAGTTTTTCATTCCGCGATGGCGTACAATTTTAACCGGCACGCCCGGTCTGCAGTACTGTGGACCAGCAAGCAGCTGACAAACGATGGATTGGATTTTCTCCGGACTCTCCCAGTCACGCTGGAACTCTGGGACATATTCTTTACTCATGCCTCCCCCCGCTCTCCTCAGGAATGGAACTACATCCTGACTCCCACTGATGCGGAGGAAAACATGTCGCACTTTTCTCAAAGCATCTGCTTCGTCGGACATTCGCACATACCGGGTATTTTCTGCGATAAGCAGGATGTCTCACACGTGGAGCGCGGAAGAAAATATATCGTGAATGTGGGAAGTGTCGGTCAGCCGCGCGATCATGACAGACGCCTGAGCTTTGGAATATTCGACACTGAAACTTTTACGTATGAAAATATACGGTCAGAGTACGATGTTAAAAAGGCATCGGAGAAAATTCTACACGCAGGTCTTCCTCCCACCCTGGCAGAGCGAATACTTGTGGGAAATTAGAATTCCGATGCTCTATTGGAGAATTAGTTCACCATCCTGACTCACATGAACCCAATACCCCCTCCCCGGTGCGAGAACATCAACCGCAGTATAACCATCATCGTACAGATAGTAATTCGACAGCACTATACCGGAGGGTATTTCAACAATAGAGATTGTCGAAACTGAATCTGTTATCGAACCGATAAGATTCCAGCCCTTCGAAACCGATACAGTATCAGATGTTCGCGGCAATCCGACAAAGTCGATAACCGTCGGCTCGTCGAATTTAAGCCAGTATGCCGGACCGTTTTCAAGTATTTCTTCTGCGGAGTAACTGCCGCGGTAGCTGAACGCATCCGAAACCGATCCGGGAAACAAGGTACTACTTTCATAGCTGTCAGTCGTTAACGGAACAGAAACCAGATTCCAGCCGCTGGCGTATTCCCGCTGTACTGTCGTTCCTCCGGGTATAAATTCATCGGCGCCGATATCAGGTGTTGTCGTATTGCGCGGATTTCCGTCAACATCTTTCGTTATACCAGCGACGGGTGTGCCTGCGGCATTTGCCGGCGAACCGGCAGCCGGATTAATGTGAAGGTTCCCTGTCATCTTTGAAATAAATTGCGGATCCCCCATGATGCTTGCGTTGTCCTGCGGTGGGACGAAAGAGGAACGCCAATCGGTTAGTACTTGTTGCACTCCCTCGTTGTACCCCACCACTCCCTGCACAGACGGGATGTAGAAGATATTGTGGTTAGAAACAAATTCAGTGGGCAGACCCGAGAGGTAGATACCGTAAGCTTTATTCTCCTCAGCAGAACCAGAGAGCACCGACTCATTATAAATAATATTGTTTACTACTGTAATGTCCGATCCTCCGGCAAGCTCAATCCCCGCTGTGCGGCTCAGTTCAGAAGTGGATTGATCCGTACCGTAAAGGTAGATTGAATTATAACAGTACATATCGCCGCTGTTAAAATAACTGCTTCCCAAAAGTGCGATTGAACGATTGGTATTGGTGCCGGCACCATAGGAGAGAATGTTATACACAATGTTATTATATATAAATGCATTCGATCCTTCGCCGGCACTATTTTCGATCCCGACTGCCCATGCGTAGTTATCAGCCGTTTTAATGTTACCAACGACATTACCCCGTATTATCGTTTTGAGAGTACCGTCGGCATTGATGATACCATGGACGTTATTTTCACCGATGAGTTGTTGCCAGTCGTGTATGAAGTTATTTTCGATGATGATCCCCTCCTGCCACTGTGCGGCGATACCTGCTGAACCGTGATTTGTGACTTCACAATTTGCAATGACATTTCCAAAATCTCTTAACGCAGGGCTAAATCCGATAATCAAGATACCGTAGTAACTATCCGCATTACTAAGTGTGTCAGCTCCGGTTTCTATTTTGATGTTCTTAATCACATTGCTGTCTGCGAACGATCGATCATTTCCTCCAACCAGTATTCCAGTTTTTCCGTATTCACCCATTGCCCGGATTGTAGTATTTCTCTTGTGTTGGGTTGAATTTGATCCGTCAAAAGTAACAAACGGTGCTCCTGTGATGGCAAATCCAAATGGTTCTGCAGGAGTTGATTGGATATTGATCGTGGGAGAAACACCGGCCGCCGGTTTCAAAAGGATCCGGTTAGCGGAAGACGCATAATCGAGCGGACCCAGCGAAAGCGGCGGTTCGTTATAAAGTGGATCAACGAGCGAGAGAGTTATATCCCCGACAATTATGTTGTGATTAAGAGTATCAACAGCCGATTTAAGTGACGTGATATTTCCACCCGCACCTACTGTAAATACGCCGGAGAGGACTACGGCACCGCGAGTTATACCATCTAGGGAATCGTTGGCAGTATTCAGGTCACCCAAAAGGTACGCATAAGCTCTGATTGTGTATACGCCTGTTGCCGCCGGCGTATAACTATTAAAAATTACCTGTGATGTACTTCCAGACGAGAGGTTGGCAATTACCTGGTTATTTTCGTAGGTACTGCCGATCAGCGGGGTAATTCTCAGACGTACCGGTATTGACGACTGCATCGCCGTACCGACGTTTTGGAATGTCACTAGAGGTTCGAACGATTGACCTACGATAATCTTACTTCCATCCTGCGGATAATCGATTGAAAGGACACGGATGTCGTTTGTGACCTGGGGTCGTACAATCTGAACAAGGTCGACACCCATGTAATCTGAATTTAAGCCCGATGGACCGCCGTCATATATCAGGTATCTGAATGCGATATAAATTGTACTGCTGGTTC
>CAYGXH010000114.1:0-8054 GCA_964353675.1 uncultured Chlorobiaceae bacterium | reverse complement strand
GTGTGCTTCTGCTTTTCTTTGAAAGAGCGGACAAATAATATGGCTTCAGATTTGAGTTTGGTATGTGTACTTACCTTATTACGCTTGCCATTGGGAGATGTATAATAAAGGTAGTAAATCTGGTTGGATTCTTTTCGCAGGAACATTAGTGACTCCTTTAGTGACTCACTAGTGACTCCTGTGTACGTGGATGGGCTTAAACCGACGGTACTTTTTTCCGCTTTAGCGGAAAGAAGTTAAACCGAGTTGTGAAAATCTCTCGATTTTAGCGGGAGCGGAGAGGGAGAGATTTGAACTCTCGGTACCAGTTTACCCAGTACGACGGTTTAGCAAACCGTTGGTTTCAGCCACTCACCCACCTCTCCGTAGATGAATCCTCAAATTTCAATGAAATAATGTAACAATTTGAATCAAGAGTTGCAAGGAAAATGGTCGTCTTCACCTATCTGAAATGAACAAATAAGATTACTTTTTCAATTACCGTTGAGGTGGATTTTGTTTACTCAAAATATTAATGATTTTCCATTCATCATCCATTTTCGCCAATTGGAGATAACTAGTAGACATCGACGTAATTGCTTCAACAAATGCCATTTTATCCATGACATCGAGAATATCTATGTTTACTTTCCGCTGTTCATCCGGAACCTGACGAAGTTTTGTGCGAGTTGCTTCCATAATCATCACAATCCCAACTCGGGATATGAATTCTCTGCCACCCTGCGGAAGTTTAGTAAACTGGGCAATTCTCATCTCAGGAGATACCGCTTTCTCCAACTTTGTGATATCGTTTTCAAATGATCCCTCATAGTAATTCTTTACAGCCGATTTTATCGCCTCTTTTTCACTGTCGGGATTGTAATCGCCTGACGGCAGAACGTTAGGAGTCTCCGGACCCGGTTCCCACAGGACATTTACGATCTTCCACTTATCATCTGTCTTAACCATTTGCAGGTAATCGTTGAACATGGGCGATTTCAATTTTACGGATGCAAGATTATCATTCGTTTTCAGGATAGTAACATTTATATTTCTTTTATCGGGCTCGCGAAATCCTAATTTTGCCCGTGTCAACTCTATTAAGCCGGAATATGTCGAATATTGGAGTGAAGGTTTTGTCGCAGGAGAAAGTTTTACAACTGTTACCTTATTCAAATCAGGATGAATTGCACGTTCCATCCTATCAGCCGCGCCTGAATAGAATCCATCAGCATAATCGAGAGCAGTCTGGGTAATGGCTGATGACACATCGCCGGTCTGCTGGACCTGAGCGACACCTATGGTTAAGCCGAGACCCATAATAATGGCAATTAAGGTTTTCATACATATATCCTTTTGATATAATATCGGAAATATCTCTAAAGGTTATACTGACAAAAAATGAAAAAGTTACACAGATTGTGGAATGAGCGAATGGTGATATAAAAGAAATGGAGGATTATTCCATCTGCAGATGGATATTACTTATACAGTATGTATCCATTTGAATAAAACAACGGACCACTCTTTGGAATAATTTTATATGGTAGGTGTTATTCTACCATCCATACCCGATATCGAAACGAAGTCCGGGAGCCGTCCCATCATATCTATCAGAATTATCATTACCATTCGATGCAGATGTAAAATAGTAGTCAATTCCGATGCCAAGACCTATGGCAAAATCATCTCCGACAAACCACTGCCAGCCGATCAGTCCACCTATAGAGAACGCAGAAAAACTATTATCACTATTATCACGGGTTAATCGGTTATAAGAAATATTTGGCGCAAAATAGAAACCCTTAAGTGTTTTTCCTGAAGGATGAAAACGTGTTTCCGCATTAAATCCGATTCCATTAATACCAGCTATTGTTGGAGATTGTACTCCAGCACCAATGGCAATATTCGGGGATACTCTTTGGAAATAAGAGATATTGTAAAAAAGTAAAAACTTGAGAGGATTAACTACAATCATATGATGACGCGGAGTAATATCTTCGCTCTCGGTGAGAGTCACCGATTTAGTTATTGTCGTATCACCCTTTTGCTCAGTTACTGTCTTTTTTTTCTCCTCAGTTCGGACCTGAGAAAAGGCTGGCTGGCATAAATATAGACAGGCAGCAATCATTAAGACAAATGTTAATTTCATAAACAATCCCCTCTTCTATTATGATAAAACAAGACCTTGTTCTCTGATGGTAATATTAACTAAAGAATATAACAATGTCAACAAGCATAGAGTTGGTTGTACTTCGTACTTGGTACTTTGTTAGTAGTGATTTGTGACTAGTGAGTAGTAAGTAGCGGTACAATTAAAAATCACTACTAACCACTCACTACTCACAAGCTCGTCCTCATTCCTCAGCAGTTCTCACAGCTCACCACTCTATGCTCTTTGCTCTAAGCTCATCGCTCATTGCTCCTACCCTACATTCTCCACCTCAATCCCGCATACACAATACGACCCGCGATCGGTCCCCATATGAACGAGCTGTCAAAATAAGGACCGTCGGGATTCGCAGGATCGATAATCGGTTGATCCTGCCTGAAACCTAAGAGATTTTCAACACCGAGGTAAAAATCGAGTCCGACGTGAAATGATCTGGTCACCTGCGCGTTCGCAAGTAGGAATCCGGGTGAATATTGCCGCGCATGAAGGTCCGCCGGATTGGATTGCGTGTCAGGTAATCGCTTCCTTCCGAACCACTGAACTGTAAGGTCGTACAACATCTGCGCATCGCCGGGATTTTCCCGCTCGGTCGAATAGGCAAAGTTCAAAAAGGCACGATGCCGTGCAACAAATGGTCGCTCTCTCAATACACCGCTTATGTTCTGTTTAACATCCAGGAAACGGTACGCAATCCGTGTCTCCAGTTTTTCAATCGGCTGGAAATTTAATTCAATCTGGATACTGTTGGAGTAAGACTTCCCTTCAAGATCGTAAATAATAACCTGCCGGGGATCACGGTCGAGATCAATCACCACCTGATCGTCAAATACAGTGCGGTATAAATCCAGGATAACCGTCCCTTCCCGCCAATTGTAAAGGAAATAGTGCGTGACGTTGAATCCGCCATTCCATGCGGCCTCCTGATTGAACGGATACCCGTTCCGCGACGGGATAATTGTGACGTTCCGGGCACTTGCAAAATATGCCACATTCTCCGAAAGTGCATTGGCGGTTCTCACGCCCCGTCCCCCTATCAGACGCAACACCCAATCTTCATGTGGTGTATAGCGGAGATGCAATCGGGACGTAACGAAACTCCCGAATATGTTATGATGGTCGGCTCGAAGACCTGCTATCAGTGTGAATTCGTCTGTGGGACTGTACGTATACTCTAGGAAAATACCCGGAACTCTTTCGATTCGCTGTAATCGGGTATCGGTAAATGTTTCATCATACTCATCAAGTAAAAAACTCAATCCTAATCTGTATTTGTGGATTGTGCTGTCGATGCTTGATTGGAATAGAAAATTAACGTATCCCATCGTTTCATTTGCGTTATACTCACGAAGATTGAAGAATGCGTTCTGTCGGTACCGATTATACGACCATTGGATAGCGGCGCTTTTGTATTGACTCCCCGCAAAGATATATCCGATCTTACCAAAGATACGCAACTGCCTGGTATTCATACCGAAACCGTATTCCTTTGGATTCTCTATTCGGGCAACCCTGTCAAGGTTATACCCGCCTAAAGTTCCTCCCTCCTTTTCATCGGTCACAAACTGAATCCCAAACTGATTCTCGAGTCTGTTTGGATACGATAAGTGAAATCGCTGTAGAATATTCAACGTCCGCGTGAGAGGCATGTCAAGAAAGCGATCATTGTTTCCATCGACAGCGTACCGCTGTGTACTTCCGTGGAGGAGCGTCATTGATGAAAGAGTACTGCTGAGATTTTTCCGGAAGTTCAGATTTCCCTCCATCCTCCGATCCTGATTGCCGAAGAGATTGAAAAACACAGTTTGCTCCTTTTCGCTTTCAGGTTTACGAAGTTCAACATTTATCTGCCCGGTAATCGATTCATAACCATTCGCTACCGAACCTACTCCCTTCGATACCTGGATGCTCTCCATCCATATCCCGGGGAGAAAGGTGAGTCCGACAACGGAAGAAAGTCCTCTCACAGCAGGCATATTTTCGATGGTAATCTGAGAATATGTCCCGGCGAGACCGAGCATTTCAATCTGCTTCATTCCTGTTATCGCATCGGTGAACGATACATCGATCGATGGATTGGTTTCGAAGCTCTCCGAGAGGTTACAACATGCGGCTTTGAAGAGTTCGCGTTCCGTCATAATCTGAACCATGGGGGCGCTCTTATATTCGAAAATCGTACTAGATCGTTCGCCAACAATTTCCATTTCACCCACCTGCTTTGCCTCAGGTATTAGGACGATCCGCCGGTATTCTCCATCCCGAACAGTGAGTGTATCCGCTCTATAGCCGACTGAACGCACGGCGAGCCGGTTATTGCCGGTATCCAGTGGGATCGAAAATGCACCGTTGCTATCAGTTACCGTCCCGACGGTGGTTCCGAGCCAAAAAACATTCACTCCAGAGATAGGTATGTATTTGCCTTCTTCGGTTTTTTCAATGACAACTCCCTTAATATCTTTAAGATCCTGCGCATGCAGAATATTTAAAAAGTAAAATAGCAGGAGCAAGCCTGCAATTCGATTCATGGCTGTTTCCTTTCTACTCATATATCCCGAACTCCGGATCGCGGCTCGATATACGAACCGTGATCCGGTTCGGAACACTCAAGTATTTTTCCTCAATTAGTGAACGTTTGAATTGCTGCGGTAGAGACAGCACCCCGGCAGTGCACTGTAGACGCTGTCCGGTGCATTGTACTTTTCGGTATCGTGTCCGACCGCGGCGACACGTTTCTTCAGGGAATCAGCCGTAATTGATGGTGAGAGAAATGCAACAGTCAGAACTTTCGACTTCTTGTCCCATTTCGCGTACTTGACTTCTTTTATTTTCACAGCTTTCTCTATGCGGTCTTTACACATGCCGCAGTTTCCAAATACTTTGAATTTTTCTTCCTTGACCGTTGATTTTTGTGGTATAACGAAAGAAGTAAATACAATTACCAGAACGAACGCTTTGATGAGCGATTTCATTGAAGACCTCATAATGATAGATTGAACATCAGTGAATTAAAAAACAGATCACCGATGAGTCTCAAATGAGGAATGTACAGTCGAGGATGTGTTTTGGAATATTCCTAGGTGGTGAAGTATTTGCAGGTATAACGGGAGGATGATAACCACGAAGCAGAATAGCTTGCCCTATGTTCGGCATTATCGCGCCGAAAGTTACCTTATTCTCTTGGTGTGGAATTTGCGACTGCAGTTGTGAATCATTTATATGAAATACTTTTATTTCCAGTTTACAACATGGGTCCTTGTCGCAGCATCCGTGCGATCTGCCTTTGTTGCATGGGTCTTGAGTGGATAGGGGAATCATGTAAACCGTGGTATAGTCGCCGCAAGTATGTAAAAGGACGTTTAATCCCACTGAAAGCGAGATATAGACCGGCAATATGAGTATGTTAATGAATGTCTTCATTTTTCGGGATACTACAACAATAACAAGGTAATACTTATTTTAGTTTCAATCAAACAGAAAAATCCGATATCGATATGAAAGAGGAATACAAACCGAATCTCCGATTACTTTTTTATGAATTCACTACCGATATCCTTGTTGTTTTGCCTCCTTAAATTTTTGCAGCTGTTTCCAGAATTGATCATTTGCAGGTTCCTTTGCAATAAGTTCCGATCCGATCGCGATAGCAGAATCGAAATTCCCGAGACGGTAATGGCATTCCGCCATCGTATTGAGAAATGTGGAGTTTCCGGGTACGAGTTTCACTGCGCGCTTGGAAAGTTCGAGCGCCCGTTCGCGGTCGATTTCGTTCGTTGCGAGTATCCATGCAATTTGATTGAGGAGTATAGGATCATCTGGATTGCCCCGCAGTTGATCATTGAGATCACCCACCAGCCGGCGTTTTTCCTCTTCGGCTGCCAAAAACTTTTTATTTTTATTGAAAATATCGATTGATCTCATCCGGGCGCTGTAGAGATACGTTGTCTGCCATAGTTTATAAATCCTGCGGAGCTCTGCCAGTGGGAGAGAATCATCATCCACACGTATATCGATAAACCGATCGTTATATCCGCCATATCCTCCCTCCTCCCTCACAACGAGCAATGCTGCCGATTGCTTTCCTCTTCTATCGCCGCCGGCTTTTTCCGCTGCTTCCAGAGCGCTCAGTATTTTTTCTGCCAGATCGCCTGGTGTGATCTCAAACATTCGTGACATGGCTCTAAGGACCTCTTCGCCGGCAAGGATATTTCCCTGAACGGTATATCCCTTTCCCATAATATGTCCAGCGTACGGATTACATCCGGCTCCGGTATATGCATAGGCATTTCCCTGAGCATCGACTATGCCGAGCTGTCGGCGATTCGCCGCGGTATCCTGCCGGATAAGAATCTCGACCGCATCCTGTGCAGTCTTACCCTGCTCAAGGAGATCAAGTCCGTCGGGTCCGAATGTCGTATTCGCAAATGCCTGGGTAGCTACAGCGCCGACACCCGCTCTTGCATATGGAACAACGGCCCCTACACCAAGAAATTTTGATTGAACGCCAACTCCCAGATCACCCGTGAGAGAATCCCGGGCAACTATGGAATACGTGCCCGTTGGAAATTCCAGGTAATAGGATTGTTGGGTATAGAGTTGACAAAATAACAGGCATATTATCAGACATAGAAGTAGGTGTCGCATCATTCCCCTCGCAGTATGTTTGCAGGATTCAATGGTTCAGAGAAAGCATGAACAATATTGGGAAAAATATAATTTATTTTCAGAATAATTCAAAACTCCAACACACAAAAAGAGAACATCCGCCTGCGTCACTCCGTGACTCCCGCTTACGCTCCAAAAGAAGAGGCTCCGGCGGGTAAATCGGCGGACAGGCAGATACTACAGATTAACACAGATAAACAATCTGGGTAAATCACGTGCTCCTTCTGTGTTATCTGCGTTCCATCACCCGGGACTTAGACCTCCAATATCTCCATTTTTTCCAGTGAAATAGGATACACAGAGGTAACATCGACTTTATGAAAAATTGCAAGATAATCTATTCAGCGCACAACGACATATTCCGCTACCGATGTAGATTCCGGGATGGGCAGATTATCTTCTTTCAATCCCTTAATATGCAATTCAATAGCTTCGTGCATATTGCGCTCCGTTTCCTCTCTTGTCCCACCCGTCGCAACGCAGCCGGGTAGGTCTGGCGAATATGCGGAATAATTCTCTTTAACTTTTTCGACAACGATAAGGAACCTGTACATAATTATTTACTCTCCTTTAGTTGTGCCTGTTTCAAAATACTGTTAAGTGTCCCGGGGGCGAGATCATGATTCAGGTTCCCCGCTATAGTCACCCGTCCGGCCTTCACTGAATGTTTAAACTGCCTATGACTTCCTCTCGTTGCCACGAGGTACCAACCATCCTGTTCTATTAACCTGATCGCTTCCTTAACTTTCATAATAAAAGGTAATTATGCTACTGAACAGGATAGAATGAATGGCAGTATAATTATATTGTAGAATTTCACACTCAGCCATGTCATCTGATAAAATTATAAAAATAATATTAATGAACAGTGCGTGTGTTAAATAATGTACAATCATTGTTAAAGAAAGTCAAACCATAATCTTACAAATGATAGTATTTATCTTAATGGTGAATTTATCGATATCCTGTCCATAAATCGGATTCAACATCCTCGATAGTGTTAAAACTAGCTTGGAATTCATAAACGTTTTATATATCTTTCGACTAGAATCCCAATTGTATTATCGGGGAATAATATCTATACAGGTATTTAGAGCGACTCGATTTTTTGGAAAGGTGCAAGAGCGGTTTGAGCCATAGGCTCATCCGCCTCAGGCGGAGAATTGGCACGCATGGAGAGCGTGTTGGCGCCTAAAGCGGTCCGTGGGTTCTGCGCCGTAGGCGCATCCGCCTCCGGCGGAGA
>CAYGXH010000113.1:0-8064 GCA_964353675.1 uncultured Chlorobiaceae bacterium | reverse complement strand
GTGGAGATCGACGAGAAGATCGCCGACATCTTTCAGTACAGAAATTGAGGTGGGCGTGTCATTGATAAATGACCGGCTTTGCCCTTTTGCGGAAACTTCCCGGCGAACGATCATCTCATCGCAGGATTCAAGATCATTTCTCTCCAAAAGAGTTCGCATTTTCTTGTTATCGGACACATCAAAAATACCCTCCACGATTGATTTTTCAGAGTCCTTTCGCACCATATCGGTATCGGCGCGTTCGCCGAGAATTAAACCAAGAGCATCGATGATGATAGATTTCCCGGCTCCGGTCTCTCCGGTAATAATATTCAAACCCCGTTCAAAATCGATGGAAAGGTCCTCGATCAGGGCATAATGTTTTATTGAAAGATTTAGAAGCATGGAGAATAGTTAATATCGGACGGTAATTTAAGGAAAATTATCGAATTTACAAGGAGTGAAGGAGGTAAGCATAGAGCTTAGAGCGGAGAGCAGTGAGTAGCGAAAAGTGATTGGTGAGAAGTGAGTGATAAGCAGCAAACAAGCAACAAGAAGCAAGAGGCAAGAAGCAAGAATAAAGTACAAATGAACAGTAATCCCGATCCTTGCGAAGGTTTATATGTTCAAGCATCGCAATTCTTCGCAAGGTTTGCTATGTTTTCCAATATAATATTTTCGCCCCGTTCCGTGGGGGGATAGTTTCAAATATGTAAAATAGTTTAATCCTTGAGGCAGCGCACACTAAATCCGTTCCATTTGTGGAGGTAACCGATCAGGTAGATGCTGCCATGAATGTAGTACAAGTCCATATAGTACGCGCGAGATTCATCGTACTGCCACGAACTCCAAAAATATGCAGTCTCTCCCAGATAGTTAAAACCAACACCGGAGCTTCGGAAACCTGCAAGCAATGCGGAGAAACCACTTGTATCAGTACCGGCTCCCTGTTCCGATCCCTGCCCAATAGCTTTCAATGCATTACCATCACCACCCACAGTATAGTTCAGCATCTGAAATTCTTCTGATCCGGGTAGATGCCAACCAGGCGGACATATCCCCCTTGTTCTTGGTGTACCTATATATTGCATCGCTTCATCCCACTGGTATAATCCGCCATATATTACACAATATGACGGATCATCTAAATAACAATACTTTTCTATCGTGTCGTTTTCAGTTTGATTTAAACTTCCATTAATCATTATTCCAACGTCGAGATTTTCTTTTAACCAGCATTGGGTACCAATCTGAACAGTGTTGTACGTTTTCCCCGCGTACGCTACTACCGGTACATCCGGACAAGATAACCACGACGATAGAATGATTTTACCATCCCCTTCGGCTTTTACCCAATAGCCGAAGCCCGGCTTCAGCGTATCAGATGAATTATAACCATATGCAGGATCGTAATAATAATAGTCGGATATGATTATCCCTTCAGGTTCAGTTGTAACAAAACTTTTATGAACCGGGACTGTAAGTGTACCAATCAAATTCCATCCTTCTCTGACATTAATCGTATCCTTGTATATAGCGTCACCTGTAATGATAATAGTATCAGCTGTATCAAACTTTAACCAGAATCCGATTCCATTATCAATCGTATCCTTATTTATGTATTCATTCTCATATATGAATGCGTCTGATATGGCGGTCGGGAAGGTTGTACTTATTGGAGTGTCTACAATTTTTACAGGTAGTGATATCAGATTCCACCCACTTTTAACTTGAATTGTATCGGTTACTTGAGCATTTATTGTAGTTGTCATTAAAACCAGCGAGGCAAATATTTTGACAAGTTTTTTCACGCTATTAATTCCTTTTATTTTTATGCAATTATTATCGACTCAAGATATGCAATACAGAGATTGACAGATACCATAAATCATTCCCACCTCCGAGTGAAAGAATAGTATAGAATATTCTATACAATGTCAAGAATTTCAGCAACACGAGACGGGATTGACTACACGTATCTTACCGACAAAGAAAAAAAGCATGTAAAATATCGGAAGTTGGTTGTCAAGAATGGAAAATAAAAGAAATATGACTGTTATACTTGATAAATATTAGAGGTTTAAACAACTGTCTAATTGTCCGTCTCGTCCAGCTAATCCAGAGGTTTACGCTCATAACTCAGCACTAACATCTCTTTGCTCTATGCTCTACGCTCTCAGCTTATTGACAATGGACGCAAGCCATAGTATATTATTAGCATAAAAGGGGGTTGCAATAAAAAGCTCGATGGGGAACAAAAAGAGAACTTCAGCTCTATTCTTACTCTCCGCATTGTTATATCTATTCCCAAGTTATAATACATATCCACAGCAGGAATCCTTTGCACTTATTTCCGGCAGGGTCATTGATGAAGAGACTAACAGACCAGTCGAGGATGCAATCGTATTTCTTGCCAATACATTCAGGGGGACATCAACAGATACGCTTGGATATTTCATGCTTTCCAATATAGAACCGGGTGAATACGATTTAATAATATCGCGTGTAGGATACAGCAGGCGAACAAAGCATGTCAGGATTAATAAGAATGATTCCCTTTTTTATGATATCAGACTCACAATTCGACCCATACAGACAGGAGAAGTAGAAATATCAGCCGAAAGACCTGATAACGTAAAACCGAAACTTAATTTACTCTTTCCTACTTCAGATAATAATTCTTATTGCTTATACGGTATGGGTGAGTCGCTCCCTATCGGAATACTTTTCGGTGACAGCGCAATTTTTATGTACGCACTTGACACAGCTATTGTAGAGGATGAAAAGTATTTACGCCTTTGGTTACTTTATTACAATCTGATGAAACTACCATTTGATTTCATCCCCTATGATTGTATAAAAATTAATGTTCGGACGCAAAACCAACTATATAAAAATATTATGCCCGAATTGCCCACGGAAACTCTTCTTACAATATCTAATGAAGATGTTTCACAAAATATAATGGAAAGAATTGATCAGACTGTCCAGACACTTCAACTATTTCAATATCTAATCAAGCCTGGATATATAAGAAGCACAGGGGGAAATATCGATGCAAAACAAGGTACAACATATGATTTTTCTGGTAAGATGGAGGTGAACTGGGATTTCCAAAAAGATCCAGCTCTTAAAGGTGCATCCACTGAATTTATTTCCTCAATTTATTACAGAAGTGTTAATGATGGAATATTGAAGCGGCACATCGTTTACTCTAAAAATGGTGTACATGGATTTATTTATTTCCCGTATCCAGGTTTGAACTGGCAGGTCACAAGTACCGGATTCACCGAAGCATTTGAAAATCAGTATGAATTAGAAATCAGAACACCAACGGAGATAAAGATAATTGTTTTCACAGCCCATTAAAAGATTCGTTCTACTATTGCCGACCTTATTGTTCGTATTTATTTATGAGACACAGACAACCGAATGTTTAGCTCAGCAAAATGTAAAGAGAATAATAAATGGACAGGTAAGAGATGCTGAGACAGGAACTCCACTCGGGAGTGCTAATGTGTATCTTTCAAATACAACCATTGGTGCTTCATCCGACACTGCGGGTAAATTTTTTATAACCAATATCCCTACGGGTGTTTATGATATGGTTGTTTCTCTCGTTGGATATGAACGTCAAATAATACAATTACAAATCATATCACCGGAATCATTATACTACGATGTTAAACTTATACCCAAAATATTGGCAACGAATGAGGTTGAGATTACAAGTGACCAACCAACCGAGTGGAAAGAAAATCTAGACCGTTTCGTGAAAGTGTTCTTTGGTAAATCTGATTTTGCAGACAGTTGTACAATTACGAATCCTGAAATTATAAACTTTCGGTTTTTTAATGATACATTAATCGCACAGACAGACAGTATATTGCAAATTAACAATATGGTGCTGGGATACCGCATTCATTTAATACTGAAGGAGTTTGTCTGGAACGTTGATAAGGACTTTGGCCACTATCTAATATATCCTCTTTTTGTTCCTATGCAAACCGTAGACATAAAGAAGCAAACTGAATGGACAAAGAACCGTCAAAAAGCCTATTTGGGATCTTTCAGACACTTCCTGAAAGCGCTCGTTCATAAGAATACGGAGGAAAATATGTTCCGGATATTTGCCGGACGACGGGGTAATCTTTTCTATGGAAAGGGACATCGAATAAATCCGGAAGATTTTGAGATCGAACCGTTTAAAGGAACACCTATATTTAGTCTTAATTTTAAGGGTTCTTTGCTTGTAGAATATGGTAAATTCGATATTAACTCAACAAGTATCATTACAATGAACTTGCCATATACTTACATCGATTCACTTGGAAATTTATTCAATCCATTATCAATTGAAGTCTCCGGAATGTGGGCGAATAAACGAGTATCCGAACTCGTACCGATGTATTAACCTCTCCCTCTGAATACCCCATCTCCAAAATATTTCGGGGAGGGGGCGGCGGCCCGAACGAACGGCATTATCGGGCAGGCGGGGTGAGGGAGTGAGGAAATCAACATGAATATTGCACAAGAATTATATTGCTTTTAATTTACAAAAGTTTATATTTGTATACTAAAGTATACATATGCATACAAAAGTAATCAAATTAAATTGAGTTAAATATGATAGCACCTAGAAGTATTGATCAAGTATTTCGGTCATGGTCAAATGTAGCGGTACTCCGAGCGCTTCAAGATACTGCTGTAGGATTTTCAGGCCGCCAAGTCGCACGTATCGCCGGGATGAGCATACGGTCAGCATTACAGGCATTGACATCGCTCGAGAACCTGGGAATCGTCCGACGTCAGCGCGGCGGGCGCGATCATATTTTCACTATCAACCGTAATCATTATCTGGTAGAAAAAGGGATTGTACCACTCTTTATCGTTGAACAGAAATTCTATGAAGAAATTAATTCGGTCATCGCCAACAATTTAAGACGTAAAGCCCTCAGTGTTATCATCTTTGGCAGTGCTGCAAGGAGAGAAGAAACTCCACAAAGCGATCTAGACCTTTGTTGTATCGTTAAGAATAAAATCCAACTAGAAAAAGCACAGACTGGAATTGATGCTATAAGTCCATTATTGCATAATCGTTATGGAGTCAAACTTGGGCCAATATTTTTTACCATAACTGAATTTAGAAAAAAATCAGCGGGGCGAAATCCTCTGATAACACAAATCGTTGAAAGCGGAAAAGTCATATCCGGTAAAAATCCAAAGGTTCTGCTGAATGCCTAAACGAACTTCCCGAAAAGCTGTTGATCGATTACGGCACCGGGATTACAAAAATGCCGCCCAGCACTTCTACGAAGCTGCTGAAATCGCTATGAATTATTCTTATTGGACTGCCGCCGGGGTACTTATCGTTCATTCGGCTATAGCATATGCAGATGCGATCTCCATCAAATTATCTGGTCAGAAAAGTTCCGGCGAAAATCATGAAGATTCAATAGTTTTACTTGACGAGGTCGTGGCTGACGGAGATACAAAGAAAAATGCAATCAATCAACTAAGAAGAATTATTGAGGAAAAGACAAAAGTATCATACTCCGGAGATCTATACCGAGCAATCTTGATAAGTGAACTCTGGAAACGGCTCGAAAGATTCCGCAAGTGGGCGATAAGCATTTTAGAAAGATAGATATCCTACCTCTTCATATCCGAAACAAACCTCACATCAGGTATATCCTTAATTATCCCATGATAGTATGCCACCCTGAAAAACTCGCTCACCGCCTGAATCTCAGTCCCACCAAATGAATAGCTGAAAAGAGAAAGTTCACCGCTTCCATACGCTTCCACTGATTGACCGGATCGCGATACACCTTCTTTACCGCTCCTGATGATGAAATCAATTTCTTCCTTCCCCAGTGCGCCTTCGCGGGTAACCCAAAAACCATGAACGAACGGCAGATCCGTAATGTCCTGCCACTCATCGATCAGGTCGAGCTTGTTCCGGTGTTCCCTCAGTTTCATCGCCGCATCACCACAGACGAGGCAGGCATCCGTATTCTGGTTCAGACATTCGATCCCGGCTCTGGTTGGAACAATCTGAGAACGCACTTCGAATTTCTCGGTAAGGATGATGCTTGCAAGGACGATTTCCGATTCGTAAGCCGGATCGACTCCGATCTTTTTAATTGTACGGGCATTTTCTTTAAAAATCAGAAGGACGGCGCCGCTCTCCTTTCGGGAAACCGCTGCAATTTGTGTGAGCAACCGATACATCGAGTAATCTTTTGCGTAGTCGATGGGAGATAAAAAAGCCCCGTCGAGTTCTTTACGACGGAGCTTAATCGCAAGCTCTGCGGGACTATTCTCCCACAAGAGGAATTTATTCTCCTCCCTCAGGAGATGAAACAGAGGTTGTGCGAACCGGTCAGAAATAATTCCGAGCGGTGTAGGCATAATATCAATCGGCTGAGGTTTTCTGGCGGATCTGCTTTGCGGCGAGCGCCCTCAGGTAGTACATTTTTGCCCGGCGGACTCTCCCCTCTTTGATCATTTCAATCTTCCCGATTCTTGGCGAATGCAGGGGGAATATCCTCTCGACACCGACACCATTCGAGATTTTCCGGACGGTGAACGTGGCGCGCAGACCGTCGCCGTGCCTGCTGATTACAACTCCCTGAAACTGCTGAACGCGTTCCTTATCCCCTTCAATGACCCTTACGTGCACATTGATAGTATCGCCTGCCTTAAACTGCGGCAGGTCTGTTTTCATCTGCGTTGCTTCAATTAATTTTAACTTTTCCATATGTGTTTCTCCTTACAGTGTCAATTTAAACTTTTTCGACTCATTCTTGTCCGAAGCATTCTCTGCTGTTGCTTCCATTCGCTGATTGCGCGGTGATTCCCCGAGAGAAGAACAGCAGGAACTTTCATTCCTCTGAATTCTGCCGGTTTGGTGTACGATGGACAACCCAGCATTCCGTCCTGGAACGAATCATCCAGGAGAGATTCCCCGTCACCGATTACTCCGGGAAGGAGCCGTACTATCGCATCCACGACCACCGCTACTGCAAGCTCCCCTCCGGTGAGGACGAAGTCACCGATCGATAATTCCCTCGTAATCAGCTTTTCCCTTACGCGATGATCGATACCCTTGTAATGCCCGCACAGGAAAAGTAAATTCTTTTTTAATGATAACTCATTCGCGATTTTCTGTGTGAACCTTTCACCATCCGCGGTGAGGTACACAACTTCATCATAGCCCCGCTTACTTTTAAGCGATTCGATACATTCGAATATCGGTTCCGGTTTAAGCACCATTCCCGCGCCGCCGCCGTACGGAGTATCGTCGATCGTTTTATGACGATCGTGCGCGTACCGGCGTAAATCGTGAATCCGGATGAGAATCAACTTTTTCTGCTTCGCCTGCCGTATGATGCTCTCACCGAGCGGACTCCGGAGGAGCTTTGGCAATCCCGCGATTATGTCGATTCTCATGCCATCCTACGCATCTATCAATCCGTCTATAACCTTCACGGTAATTATCCGTTTTTCGCAATCCACCGAACGGATAAACTCTTTAACAGCAGGGATCATGAAACGTTTCTTCCCGCTGTCGATTTCCCAGAGATCATGAGCAGGCAACTTATAGACCTCTGTAACAATTCCGATTTGCCCGCCATCCATCGACTGTACCGTACACCCGATGATCTCATGAATAAAGTATCTGCCGGTAACCGGTACTTGGACATCATCGCCGGTAACAAAGATATATTGTCCTTTGAGCGTATCCGCTCCGGTTTTATCACTCACGCTCCGGAGTTTCAGAAGAACAAACCGGCCGCGAATCTCAACCCCATCCACCCGATCCTCAACGATATCTTCAGGTTTGAAACCCCGGTATACCTGTCGGAGCCGTTCGAATCGCCCGGGTGTATCCGTAAGCGGCTTTGTTTTTACAAATCCTTTGATACCAAAACTGCCGGTTATACAGCCGACAGCCCAGAGGTTGACCACACCGCCAACCCTCATACGGGAAGCGGGTGCAGGTTAGTCCAGTATTTCAAGCCGCACTTTCTTTCCGGTTTTTTTACCAACTGCTGCAACCAGTGTACGCAATGCGAAAGC
>CAYGXH010000112.1:0-8090 GCA_964353675.1 uncultured Chlorobiaceae bacterium | reverse complement strand
TAAACGAAACACAACGGGCCAGTATTCAAGAGCTATCTAATATTTTTATTTTAGCGCTTGATGTTATTATCAGCTTGGCGTCGGTAATGCCAAAAGAATCAAAAGTCCGGAATTTCTGAATTCCGTTCTTAGTTAAATACTCGAATTCACGTATTTTTATCTTAATCCCTTCCTCCGCTTCTAATTTCATCTCTACATTAAGCAGATAGTTTTTATCAAAAGACAACATCAACGTATCGGCCATTGATGGTAAAGATAATTTTGTAACCGGTTTTATATCTCTTTCTGCAAGTAAGGGTAAAATCCTTTTCCTGAGCTTTCCCCATTTATTTCCATCTACAATCCCAGCTTTCTTCCACTCAGAATCATCATATGAGGGGCCTAAGCAGTCACCTTTTTCCGATGACGCATCAATAGTTTCTTTTATTCCATTCCATAAAGATAAAGGAGGTTTAAATCTGGTCTGACCTGAACATTTCCAGGAAGAATCAGTCAGCAATGTAAATCCATTTCCGCTCAATGATAAGGTAAGTCCTGCCTCATGCTTCATCCTCATCCCGTTGGAGATCCCGCTATAAACAAGAACCGCAATAAGATTTTCACCTTTATGCAGAAATTGTTTCACTTCTTTAGCGTCATATTCAGGTTTTACCGGATCGAACCGGCTCGGTCCGTTTAAAACGTAATTTCCATTTATATATAAACTGTAATATGAATCAGCAAATATATTTAAGTCAGCCCACCTGATATCATTCACTATAACCAATGTCTTTCTGAAAACAACACTCGGCTCATTACCAGGACTGTAGATAAAAGCCTTTCCGAGAACCTCAGAAATATTTTGTTCCTGGCCGTATAGTAAGTCACAAAACGCAACAAGAATTGT
This sequence comes from uncultured Chlorobiaceae bacterium, assembly GCA_964353675.1. Lineage (GTDB taxonomy): Bacteria > Bacteroidota > Ignavibacteria > UBA10030 > SZUA-254 > CAYGXH01. The sequence goes on along the minus strand of CAYGXH010000112.1, from coordinate 7,204 downwards.
GAAAAATATTTTCACTAGTTTACCTTATCAAATATTGTTGTCTTTGTTATAAAATCCTAACGGTTCCCCGGCCACAGCCGGATCATTGTGACTCCGTGGCGACCGACACTGGAACTGAATTCATTGTTGAACGTTCCGAGTTCCTTCTGCCGCCAGAGATCACGGATCCGTTGCGGACCCTTCACGCCGAGATCGTTCCACCTCGCCACGACCTTGGCGCCGAATTCGCCCCTGTTGAACAATCCGACTGCGATGGAGCCGTCCTCCATCTTACGCATCCACAATTCATTATCACCCTCCTTTGAAACACGATAACCGGGCAATCCGAGGGCATCCTGATCGACATCGAGGATTTCATCGTTCGTAAGGAGATTCAACGTGAAATCATCAAGACGCATCATATCGCCGCTGAAAATGAGAGGAGCTGCGAGAAGACACCAGAGAGAGACGTGCGAGTACTGTTCATTTGGAGTGAGGGGCGTCGGTGCGGTACCTCCGTTCCAGTTGCTGATATAGCCGAGGAGGAGATAATCAGGATCGTTCCACACACCGGGGCCGCCGTATTGCTCAAGATGTTCCTTTGCGTACAGATCGAATCCGTCGCGGAAGAGCGCGTTACCGATTCCTTCGAACGAACCCCCGAGGTCTCCTGCGGTGCGCCAGCTGTTACCCCCGACCTGCCTTCCCCATTGCCATACTTTTCCCATCCCGTACTGACAGAGGTTCAATACGATATCGCGGGGCTGTTTACTAATGATACTGCTGACAAGCGCATAGGGGCGTTTCAATTCCTCGACAGACGATTGATCAGCAAGGTCGCCGTAGGAACACCAATCATATTTCAGGAAATCAAATCCCCATTCCACAAAGCGTCGGATGTCAAGTTCTTCATGACCGTAGGCACCGGTATGCCCGGCACAGGTCGTTTTGCCGGGCGAGGTATAGATGCCGGCTTTCAATCCTCTGGAATGGATATAATCTGTAAGCGCTTTCATGTCCGGAAAACGTTTGTTCGAATTGACCATACCTTGCGCGTCGCGGGATTCACCGAGGTTTGTGGGATCCTTCGAGTCTTCTCTGATCCCCCAGCAATCGTCGATGTTTACATACATGTAGCCATGATCGATGAGACCGGATGTTACCATTGCGTCTGCCGCGTCGCGGATGTGTTTATCGGTTACATGATTCTCCCAGACGTACCAGCTGTTCCATCCCATGTGAGGCGTCAGGGCAAGCGTGTCGCCGCAAACAATCGTGAAATTCCGTTGCGCCTTTCCTTCCGCGTTTGAGACTGTGAGTGTCACAGTATAGCGGCTCCGAATACCAATCACTCCGCTGATGATGCCGGTCGATCGATCGACGCTCAAGCCGTTCGGCAGATTCTCGGCCCCATAGGTTAACGGTTTTAATCCGGTTGCGGGGATCTTGTACATGAATGGCGATCCTGGGCGTACGCCGAAGATCGATGGTCCGTTGATACGAGGTTTCGTGGAGGGTTTGGGGGTTAAAACGACTTTCTTTTCACTTGGCCGGTCAATTGCAACCGGATGCCCGCCCGAGCTGATGAACCGCGCATCGGCCCAGTCGGCATGATCGTACCCGATACCATCTCCCGCGTCACCGACTAGAAGAACAAGCTTTTGTATCCCTTTGATATCGATATCCACGAAAACCGGTTTATCGTTAAGGCTTATGACATTCGATTCAAACAATTTTTTCCCGTCTCCGAGAACTTTAAACTCGACCGACCCCCGACCGTTCTTCGATGAATCATCGAGTCCGATGTAAGATTGAAAACGATCCACTTTCCCTTTTATATCGATCCAGAGCGACGAGGGGGCGTGCGTACCGACTCCGCGAGGAAAGACAACGCCGGCAATGGACAATGAATGACCGGTAATCGAAGAATCTTTTTTCGCTTCTCCCCATCCCTGACGCATTTTTTTAAGATCAAGTGAGGTGAGCCAGACCGTGTCCTTCGAGATCCCCTGTCCGGCGATTGACGCAGTAAAACAGAATACGATAAGCGCAATGATGATTCGTAAACGATGATTCATATATCCTCCAATGGAGTTATTATAACAGGTACTGCTTTTTCTAAGTTCTTTTGGTAATTGTAGGTACGTTCAATTCCTGCCCGCCGATTTATCCGCCGAAGCTCCTTCTTCTGGAGCGCAGGTGGAAGTCCCGCAAAGCGGGACGTAGGCGGGTTGGCCAATCATACGATTACTTGAACAGATTTTCGATCATCACAAGGTTTGAACGAAATCTCCATTTTATGATGATCATCTCTTTACCGTCCCAGCTGGGGGAAAAGTCATCTATAAAGTCTACACCGAGGAAGTCTGCCTGGATGCGTTCTTCCTTCCCATTCGGCAGGGCCATTCTCCATATTTCTCCCGCACCCCTGACCGAATACAGGACCTTCCCGTCTCCCGACAGCTTGATGTTTTGAGAATGCCAGGGGAGCAGCCGTGCGGTTTTTCGCTGCACCTCCCGCGGTTGCGTCCCATCAACTATCCAGACTCCAACATCCTTTCCCTTATGAAGGTCTTGGAACAGAATGTACTTTCCACCCTGGATAAAAAATGCTCTTGTCGAATCGTCATACACCGGTGTTGGCAGAGCCCCATCGACTGATATAAGATAGGCTATGTTATTTAGCTGAACCTGTAATCTCACCGAATCGAGCCACCGGCTGGCAAGTCCATGCGCAATGTACTTCGGTGATCCAGGATTTGATGGTTCAACAATATAAGTTCGCATCGAATCTTTCGGTTCGGTGATCTTTCGTGCGCCATAAGCAATTCGCCTGCCGTCTGGAGACCAGGTCGGTGTGGACGCAACTTCGTCGCCAAACGAGAGTTGTCGCCGGTTACCGCCATCTCTATCCATGATGAAAATGTGAGCAGGACCGTAGCCTCCACCGACAATAAATGCGATCTCTTTACCGTTAGGTGACAACGTGGGTGAATATTTAGTTTCTTCAGTGGATCTTATCTGCTGTGAACGGTTTTCAGTTATGTTGACAATCCAGAAATCGCTGAATGGATTTGTGAGTTTGTAAATGATTCTCTGGCCATCCTCGGAGGATTTGACTCCATACGCCTTTTCTACTCCATTCGTGATCGGCACAGGTTCACCTCCCCTGGCAGGAACCATCCAGACATTGAAAATACCATTCTTGTCGGTGCTGTAGATGATCTGGTCTTCCCGTGCCCACGCAAGTTCATCGATATTTTTCTTGTCAGAGGTGACCGGATTCTCTTGACCTGTCTCAAGATCATGGGTGACAATCTCTTGGTATTTTTCCGGAAAGGTCCTGAGCCATGCGACCTTTCGGCCATCCGGTGAGTAACAAAAACTGACAGATCCGTCGATACGACTTACTGAATCAATAAATTCACGGTGAGGATCATTGCCGTCTATCCCAACACTCCAAAACTCAAGCTTTCCAGATGGGGAAGGACTCCCACTCTGTGAAGGGAACATCCCCAGAATATATCCCACTCGCTTTCCATCGGGTCGGAACCGGGGCCCAAAGCACCCACCCTGGATAATTCTTCTGGGAACTCCTCCGGTCGAATAAATGACATTTCCATCTGTCCTATCTGTCTTGGGACTGTATACCGTGTATAATAAAAGACTGCCATCGGCCGATACATCTACCTGTGTTGCAAACGGCAGAGCAGTAACAAGGTGTGGCTCACCTGCTCGGGCATTCATGAGATAAAGCCCCCATCTCCCATTACGGTCGGCGGCCGAAAACCCGACCCAGTTGCCGTCACCGGATATTCCCGGGTTATGAATGTCCGTATAGGGGATCTGAAGTTGATGTTGTTTCCAATCCGGATTGATTTCTACGCGTTTCTTTATGAAAAAGAGATAACCCACTACCGCGAGTAAGACAATTGAAACTGCAGCGATCACTGCCTTATTTCTAAGCAATGAAATTTTCTTCTTCGTTCCGCTCATCGGTTTGAACCCAATGCGCGATGTCTCTTTCTTCAGTCTCTTCAGATCCACCAACATCTCAGCCGCAGATTGATATCTCTCCGCAACATCTTTTTCCAATGCCCTTCCTATTATGTGTATCAGTTCAGGAGATGAACCAGATACGCTCACTTCGAGTGGTTTCGGTTCTTCATTCACAACCGAATACAGTATCGCTGCCTCGTGCTCTCCTCTGAATGGCAGTCTTCCCGTTACCATTTCATACAATACTACTCCTAAAGACCAGAGGTCACTCCTTTGATCTACCTTTTCTCCTTTTGCCTGTTCCGGTGACATGTATGGCGCGGTTCCAACAGTTGTGCCTGTCCGTGTGAGTCTCGATAATCCGCTCTTGTGGGCAAGTCCGAAATCAAGGATCTTCACCTGACCTTTTTCGGTGATAATTATATTCCCGCTCTTGATATCCCTGTTAACTATTCCTTTCTCATGAGCTGCCTCTAGTCCTTCGGCAATCTGGATCGAAATACCAACAGCTTCCTCCAGATCAAGACGTCCCTTGTGAATCCTCTTGTTAAGGGATGTTCCTTCATAGTACCCCATGGCAATAAACATCTGACCATCGGGTGTCTCATTGACCTCATAAATAGTGCAAATATTGGGGTGATCTAAAGCAGATGCAGCTTTAGCTTCATGTTTGAAACGGGTGCGTTCTTCTTCCGATAGGGATACATCACGCGGTAAGAAATTGATTGCAACGTTACGATCAAGTTTGGTATCATGGGCCTTGTATACAATGCCCATTCCACCTTCGCCTAGTTTTTCGAGGATTTTATAATGTGAAATGGTTTGACCGATCATGGATTGTAGTCCCAAATGAATGCGGAAATATAATACTAATGGAGTCGGGAGTCAAGACTTAGACATTTTGGTCCCATACGCAAATAGTGAGTATTTGGAGGTAATTCACCTCTATAAGCTGGCTGACATTACCTGCAGGGTATAATCAATCCCAGAAATCAGAATTTGGATAATCCTGTGTGAGTGAATATTACAGAGGTATATTCACCTGTGATCCGGCGTTAAATTCAGCATATTGGGTGCAGGCGGTAGCTCGGATGTCGGTATAATGCGAATCTTTGCTGCAGCCGGAATATGGCCTGAGCCATTAAGTATTAATAAACCCTGTTCGCCGACTTTAACCCAATAGCCTTTTCCGGGCTTCAATGTATCTGTTGTTTCATATGATCCCGAATATCCGAAGAAATCCGATGTTTGAATGGCAGGGGGTAGGCTGCTGATCGAGTTTGAAATGACCGGATGCGATACTGTTCCTATGAGATTCCAACCTGCCAGAACTGGAACTGCGCTAGTTTCGATCCGGATCCCTTCCAAAACGATCAAAGTGTCAGCTGGAAATTTCATCCAGTATCCAACACCGTTCCGAAGAGTATCACTTACATTGTACTCATCGTGATACATGAACGCATCCGATATGGCAAAAGGAAAGAGAGCATTCTTACTCATATCCGCCATCACTGAAGGGACAGAAATAATATTCCAATTGCTCTTCAATGAAATCATGGTCTGATCCATGAGTTGTTCGAATACCACATCTATCGTATGATCCGAAGACACACTTTCGAATGTGTACGTCTCCGAGGTACCTTTATCCAGCCCATCAACATCAATCCTCTCGACACGGTATCCGCTGTCGGCAACCATTGAAAACACCTGAGTGTTCCCATATGGCACCTTAACGACTCCCTCCGGAACAATACGGCCATTAGCTCCCGACGAAGCCGTGATTGTATAAATGTTCTTTGTGAACTTTACCAGGATGGTATGATTTTCCGCGATATTTCTGAATGTATATCCCGCTATCGAATCGATCATTATACCATCGACAATTACGCTGTCAACATGATACCCGGTCGCCGGATCAAACGTGAATCTCTGACTTCCCCCTGAGTCCATTGACACCACTCCGCTTGGATTAATACTCCCACCTGGTCCTGCCGTTGCCGTGATCGTATAGCTAATCCCGTCGACCGGACAGGCAAGTTCGGCTAGCGCTGCCGCTTCAAGCTGTACGGCGCGGCGGACCATTCCGGCAGAAAGCTTATCATAGGTATCGTTCACAGAATGGTAATACGGGTCTGCCCCGCCCCAAATCTCATCAGCGGTCGCCTCCGCAACCTCGACCGCGCTGTACCCATAATTGGTAAACGGCACATGGTCGCTGCCGCCGGAACTGCTGACCACACTTATGAGATTAACTCCAAGGCCGTACCGGATGTTATACACACCTATTGAATCAAGCAAAGGTGTTGCGTTCTGGTAGCAAGTTACCACCAGGCGTGTTGTATCCCCGGTTGTGGGATAACCGGTCATATCACCGTTGACCACACCCAGTATTGTTTTTCCCTCTGAAGACGCTGTAGAAGCATAGTGATTGCTGCCGATAAGTCCCAATTCCTCAGCTGCAACTGCGAGGAATTTCATAGTGTATCTGAATTTGTAATTTCTGCATAACCGCGCCGCCTCAAGTACGGCGCAGGTTCCGGTGGCATTATCGTTTGCCCCCGGCGCGCTGATATACGGATTGTTTGAGTAAGAATCATAGTGACCGACGATTATACAGTCTGTATCCGGTGATACGATACCCGGAAGTGTAGCAACAACGTTTTGGGTATAGTGAAAGAACTGACTTGGAAGATTGGTTGTCTGTGAAATCCACGATAAGCCGCCATCGGTTGATGTTAAAATAGTACTTTCCGTCCCAATGATGGTAATCCGCTCCAAATTAAATGCGCACAGATCAATGAAGTACGCATCCGCGGGCGGAGTATACGAAATCGACCAGGATTCGCCTCCGTCGGTAGTGTGGAGCAGTTGTCCGTAGTAATCAACAGTCCATCCTTCCAACAGGTCGATGAATGAAGTCCCGCGAAGGATCGAACCTATATCCCCGGGAGGTGTTTTGGCTATCCAGTTTATACCGCCGTCCGTGGTTTTGAGGATGGTCGGTCCGTCGCCGGTGGTCCAGCCATGAAGTGAATCGATAAAACAGACTCCACGGAGATAGCCCGAAGAAGAGGGGATCGTTTGTGTTGACCAGTTCAATCCGCCGTCCGTCGAACACAATACGATCCCATTCGAACCTGGAACTCCACCGACCGCCCACGCATGGTGTGAATCGACGAATGAAACCTTACGGAGAGTGTTGGTCGTACCGGAGGCGATGCTTGCC
>CAYGXH010000111.1:0-8164 GCA_964353675.1 uncultured Chlorobiaceae bacterium | reverse complement strand
GATTTCACATTATTTTTTTAAGAGTCGTGTAAAGTTTTTAATGGAGTGTATGCCGGGGAACTCGCGTTCAAATTCTTTCCTCATCTCGGGATCGAGGAAGAAGGATGTCTTGAGTGATTCAAGCGCGTCGAATGTTTTTTTCTGAAGAAACAGTACTTTCGCCCGGCTGTAGTACGCGTCAGCCCAGGTTGGATGAAGATCGATACATTTATTAAAAGCTTTCAGCGCTTCCTGGAAATACCCGTACTCCAGCGCTGTCTCTCCGAGATCAAACCATGCATCGAGATTGTACGGGTCCATTTTGACCGTAACCTTGTAGCTGTATAATGCTTCACGCCACTTGCCGAGGTTATATGCCGCATCTGCCTTTGCATGCCAAACTTCCGGATAATTTCTGCATAGAGCGATGGCGCGGTTGTAGTCGTTGTATGCTTTCCTGTAATCGCCGAGAGAATAGTAACAGCTTCCCCTCCCGAAGAACGATTCGTGGTGTTTCGGATCGATCTGCAGTGCCTGCGCAAAACATTTTATTGCTTTCTTGTGCTCTCCGAGTTCCTCGTACGCATTTCCGAGATTATGCCAGGCAGGAACGTCCCGGGGATCGATCCTGAGCGTTTCATGGTATGCAGTTACCGCATCGTGGAGACGTCCTATGTTTGCATACGCGTTTCCTTTATTGTACCATGCGGTTGCAAAATCGTCCTTCAGAGCAAGCGCCAGATCATAGCTGTCGATTGCTTTCGCGTATAGTGTCATACGGTTCAGCACGATGCCCCGGTTATACCATGCGTTGTAGTTGAACGGATCCATATTGAGGTGCATCTCGTAGCATTCGAGAGCTTCTGAAAGTCGATCGAGACAGTCGTAGCAGAATCCTAATTCATAGAGCGCTTCTTTGTGCCACGGACTTCGAGCAAGTATCGATTTAAAAATTTGGGCTGCCGATTCGTAGCGGTTTGTTTTTTCATACGTAAGCGCTTTCCCGAAGAGGGCATCTTCATTACCGTTCTCTATTTCCAGAGCACGGTTGAATGATTCGAGCGCTTCTTCATAACGCCCGAGATTATCGAGAGAAAATCCACGGCCTATGTACAGTTCGGAATCTACCGGATTGAACTTCAGTGCGCGGTTGAAGCATTCCAATGCTTCGGGAAACCGCTGGATATGATTGAGGATATTACCTTTTTTCTGGAGAGCTTCTCCACTATATGGTAAGCGCTCCAGCAGGAGATTGACGAAGTGGAGAGCGTCCTCATATTTCTGTTTCTCGAAACAGTAATTGACAATCTCCTCAAGGGCTTCGGGACTTATCGCGCTGTTGGGATTGGATTTGAACTGTTCGGAGAGTTTGCGGATTTCCTCGTCGGAATTTTCACCCCCACCGTTCGGTTCATCGCGATCGTCGTCGAAATCGTCAAAGTAAAAGTTATCCATCATAGGGATATTATGTTCATATGAAAATTAAATAAAAAATAAGACGTAAGTCAAGTCTGCATCCTTGACAGGGCACAAAGTTTCGTTGTTTTTTTAACAAAATTACGGTATATTTATGATCTTGATGACGTGATGATAGCCCAAAACGTTGAAAATATTCGTCATCGGATAGCCGACGCATGCAATCGTGCCGGTCGCGATCCCGGTGAGGTCACCCTCGTCGCTGTAACGAAAATGATCGGGAGTGATATTATCCGTGAGGTTGTGGCTGTAGGTGTCTTCGATATCGGTGAAAACTATGTCCAGCAGATATGCGATAAACGCGCGGGGCTCGGTGATGATCGGCTCCGATGGCACTTTATCGGGCACCTGCAGACAAACAAGGTAAAGTACATTGCAGATTGGATTTCGATGGTTCATTCGGTCGATTCTTTGAATCTTGGGCGCGAACTCTCGAAAAGAATGGTACGATGTAAACGCACTCTGCCGGTTCTTATCGAAGTCAATACAAGCGGGGAAGAGTCCAAGTTCGGGGTTGATGTCGGTTCCGCACCGGATTTACTGCGGGATTTGAAAGATCTGCCGAATATATCCGTAAAAGGGCTGATGACTATGGCTCCGCTTGTGGCAGATCCGGAAGAATCGAGACCTTCGTTTGCACGGCTCCGACAGCTGAGAGATACTCTGCAGGTGCAGGGTATGCAACTACCAGTCCTTTCGATGGGTATGACGAATGATTTTGAAGTGGCTATAGAAGAAGGAGCGACTATCGTGCGAATAGGAACTGCAATATTCGGGGATCGTCATTACACATGAGGCGCATATGAAATATACTGGATCGGAAATCCGTAAACAGACGTTCAAGACCAAACTGCACGGCTACGGGATCGCTGAGGTGACTACTTTCCTCAATGATATAGCCGCCGAGTGGGATACTCTCGTCGGACAGAATACACTCATGAAAGAAAAGATCGTCGAGGCTGAGACGAAAGTCAAGGATTACGTTGCAATGGAGAAAGCGATCGGACAGACATTTATGCAGGCACAGGAAACGAGCGGCAGGGCAGTTGAAAATGCCAGGAAAGAAGCGCAATTGATCATCAATGACGCTGAATTGAAAGCGACCAAGCTCCTGGAAAAGGCAAGGACCGATTTACTCGCGCTGAAAGAAAATATTTCCATACTCCGGGCAAAGAAGGATGCCGTCATGAGCCGATTAAAAATGCTCCTCACCTCCGAACTCGATACGCTGAAGAACATGGAAACCGATGAATCAGATGTCCGTACAGAGAATCAGCAGACCGGTGGTGAAGCGGCGAGTGAAAAATCGGAGATAGAAGATATTGTTAAGAGTATTCAATGACAGAGCAAACTCTCGCCGAACAAATAGCTGATACCCTGGCATACATCCGTAAGCATACGAAAGTCCGGCCCGAGATCGGCATCATCCTCGGAACAGGATTAGGCGGACTCGTAAAAGAGATCCGGAAGGAGATGGTCCTGGACTATGACGAAATCCCGCATTTTCCGATCTCCACCGTCGAGTCTCATCACGGCAAATTGATTTTCGGTGCCATCGCAGGGAAGAAGGTCGTCGTAATGAAGGGCCGGTTTCATTACTATGAGGGTTACACAATGCAGCAGGTGACTTTCCCGGTACGCGTCATGTCATCGAAGACTGGGCTCGGGGTAAAGACACTTCTCATTTCAAATGCAGCCGGGGGAATGAATCCCAACTTCCACCGCGGCGATCTGATGATCATTACCGATCACATCAATCTCCAGGGTGACAATCCGCTCATCGGTCCGAACGACGATAGGCTCGGTCCGCGTTTTCCCGATATGTCCGAACCATATAATCGCCGCCTGATCGGACTAGCCGATAAGGTTGCTGAAGATCTTGGTATCAAAGTTCAGCACGGTGTTTTCGTTGCCGTCCAGGGACCGAATCTGGAGACAAGAGCCGAATACCGTTTCTTGCAAAGTATTGGCGCCGACGCGGTCGGCATGTCGACCGTCCCTGAAAATATCGTTGCGAACCATATGGGGATGAATGTTTTTGGTATATCGATCATTACCGATGAGTGCTTCCCCGATACGCTGCAGCCTGTGTCGGTTGATGAAATCATCAAAGTAGCGAACCGGGCTGAACCAAAGCTGACGAAGCTCACGAAACAACTTATCCGCAGGTTGTAGAAGCGGGCACCCGAAGAAAGTGTTATGCAGCCATATGGAAAATTCCTCGTCCTGCTTGGTTTGGTGATCACAGGAACCGGTATCCTTCTGATGGTTTTCGGTCATATCCCCGTCATCGGAAAATTACCTGGTGACGTGAGAATAAAAAAAGAAAATTTTGAAATATATATTCCCCTGACGTCAAGCATTCTAATCAGCGTCGTCATAAGCATCATACTCTGGGCAGTATCATTGTTCTCGAAAAAGTAAAGCAGGTACTTGTGTTTAAGGAACTCACAGAAAAGATTAATTACTCATCGCTCGAAAAAAACATCCTCGCATTCTGGAAGGATCGGCAGATTTTTGAGAAGAGCATCTCCCAGCGGGAAGGGAATGCCGGTTTTACCTTTTATGAGGGACCCCCTACAGCCAACGGCCGACCCGGAATTCATCATGTCATGAGCAGAACTCTTAAAGACCTTGTGTGCCGGTACAAGACGATGCGGGGCTGTCAGGTTCACCGGAAAGCCGGGTGGGACACTCATGGCCTCCCCGTGGAGATTGAAGTTGAAAAAATGCTCGGCTTTAAACATAAGGAGCAAATTACACAGTTCGGCGTTTCAAAGTTCAACGACGAATGTAAGAAATCGGTATGGAAATATCTCGCTGATTGGCAGAACTTAACCGAACGCATGGGATACTGGGTTAATCTCAAGGATCCCTACATTACGTTCACAAATGAGTATATCGAATCGATCTGGTGGGCGCTGCAGCAGTACTATGACCGCGGTTTAATTTATAAAGGATATAAAATCCAGCCGTATTGCCCCCGCTGTGAGACGCCGCTATCGTCTCATGAGGTTTCACTCGGCTATGAAAATGTGCGGGATCCGAGTATTTATATAAAAGTGAAAGTAAAAAACGAGAAGGATACGTACTTTCTCGTTTGGACCACAACACCCTGGACATTAATCTCGAACGTCGCACTGGCGGTCAATCCTGTCGTCGAGTACGTGAAGGTAAAACACAAGGGGGAGATCCTTATTCTTGCCGAACCCCGGCTGAATGTCCTCGATGGAGAATACAGTGTAGAGGATAAATTTCCCGGAAGTTCATTAAGAGGAAAAGAATATGATCGTTTGTTCGAGTACCACCAGGCAGAACAGAAAGGGTGGTACGTCATTGAGGGAGATTTCGTAACTACCGAAGACGGATCGGGTATTGTTCACATCGCACCCGCCTACGGTGAAGATGATTACCAGGTCTCTCGGAAGTATGGATTACCTACAATTCACCCGGTAAACAAGAGCGGCGAATTCGGCGGGGAAGTAACTGATTTTGCCGGTATGTTCGTTAAGGATGCCGATCCTGCCATCATCGCGAATCTGAAGGGACGACACCTTCTCTACAAAAAGGAGATGATCGAACACAGTTATCCCCATTGCTGGCGCTGTAAAACACCTCTGCTCTATTATGCGCGCGAATCGTGGTTCATTGCAACCACAACGTACGCTCAACGAATGGTTGAGTTGAACAAAACAATCAACTGGTATCCGCCGGAAGTAGGAGAAGGACGCTTCGGGAACTGGCTCGAAGAAAATAAGGACTGGTCGTTATCACGGGATCGTTTCTGGGGAACTCCCCTTCCCATATGGCTCTGCGAATCGTGCGGAGAGCAAAAATGCATCGGCAGTATCGTTGAATACCGTGAGGGCGAAGGTGTACAGGATCCGATCGATCTCCACAAACCGCACGTCGATAACGTGACATTCAAATGCCGGTGCGGCAGTGTTATGCGCAGAACACCTGAACTCATCGATGTATGGTTCGACTCGGGAGCGATGCAGTTTGCACAGTGGCACTACCCGTTTGAGAACAAAGAATTAATCGATTCCGGCATCCAGCATCCTGCTGATTTCATTTGCGAAGGCGTTGATCAGACGCGCGGGTGGTTTTATTCTCTACATTCCATAAGCACGTTCCTCTTCGATAAGCCTGCTTTCAGGAATATTCTGGTGAACGAATTGATTCTCGATAAGGAAGGTCAGAAAATGTCCAAATCGAGAGGGAATTCGGTCGATCCGTTCGCCATCATCGAGAAGTATGGCGCAGATGTGACGAGATGGTACCTAGTAGCTACAAGTCCGCCGTGGCGGCCCACCCTGTTCGATGAGGAAGGATTGACTGACGTCCAGCGAAAATTCTTTGGCACGCTACTGAATACCTACGCGTTCTTCAGTCTCTATGCCAATATCGATTCATTCGATTACTCGGAACCCCGGATACCTGTGGGAGAACGGCAGGAAATCGATCGCTGGATTATTTCGTCGCTTAACTCGCTTATCGGTGATTATGAAGCTGCAATGGATAGTTACGATGTGACGAAGGCGGCGCGTGCCGTAAATGATTTCACGATCGATCAGTTATCGAATTGGTATGTCCGCAGAAACCGCCGCCGGTTTTGGAAGAGCGAGAAGGGGAAAGATAAACTTGCCGCCTACCAGACGCTCTATGAGTGCCTCAGCGTGATTGCCAAGCTCATCGCGCCGATTACACCTTTCATTGCAGAAGAGTTGTATCAGAACCTGAATAGCGTTACGAAAAAAGATGCCCACGAATCCGTGCATCTCAGCGACCTCCCCGATGCAGACCGTGCAGTCATCGATGAAGAGCTTGAATCCTGCATGAATAAAGCTCAGCGCATCGTTTCACTAGTGCGCGCGATCAGGAATAAATCCAACCTTAAAGTACGCCAGCCGTTGAAGAGAATCATTGTCCCGGTTTCCGGCGACCGCGAACGCGATGAAATCGGTAAGATGCAGAATATTATTCTCGATGAGATTAATGTGAAAGCGGTCGAATATGTGGGAGAAGATTCCGAAATCGTCCATAAGAAAGTAAAACCGAACTTCAGAACATTGGGACCGAAGCACGGGAAAGCCGTTCAGGCAGTGGCGGCGGCAGTGAGGAACTTCGGTATTAACGAAATACGGGAGATCGAGAAGAACGGACAGATTACCGTTCAGCTGAACGGACAGGGAACTATCATCACTCGGGATGATGTTGAAATTTTGCATGAAGATATTAAAGGGTGGATCGTCGAATCGGATAATATGATTACTGTTGCGCTCGACACGGAGCTGACTGTGGACCTGATCGACGAGGGTTTCGCCCGTGAATTTGTAAACCGGATACAGAATATGCGGAAAGACGCCGGATATGAGGTAACCGACCGCATCGTCATCCGGTACACAGCTAATGAAAGACTCGATACGGCAGTTCAAAAGCTGAAGCAGTACGTCATGAACGAAACACTCGCGGCGGATTGCACGAAAAACGGCAATATATCGGGCGATTACACGGCCGAGTGGGATATCAACGGTGAATCCTGCGGCATCGGTATTCATCGCCTTGTGAAATAAAAAGACGAAGAACTATTAAAGAGGATACGGCAAATGGCAAAGACAAAAAAACAGACGGCGCTTGCTGAAAAAACAATCAAACTCATGATGGAAAAAGCAAAGAAGCGAAAGACTGCCGGGGTAAAACCCAAAAACTCCCTCCGGACAAAGAAAGTCCGGCAGGAATCTCCAAAACAACCGGTGAAAGAGCCCTCCAGGAAAAACCACTACTCCAAGGAAGATCTTGAACACTTCAAGAGAATTATTTTTGAGAAGAAAAAGGAAATCCTCGAGGAACTTGAAACACTCCGTGATACAATGATGGACTCGACAACCGGCGAGTATGCGACCGAAAGTTCCACGTACTCCACGCACATGGAGCAGGGAACAGATGCGATGGAAAGAGAAAAAACATTTCTTTTCGCTTCGCGCGAAGGGAAATTTCTCAATTACCTCGAAGATGCGCTCATTAGAATAGAGAAAGGGGATTACGGCAGGTGCAATACATGCGGCAAACTGATTGAGAAAGAACGATTGGAAGCGGTGCCGCATGCATCCCAATGTCTCGAGTGTAAAGTCAAAGGACATCGTTCGTAAGAATGGTGTAAGGAACCAAGGTGCGTATTCTCTTCGTCACTCTAGGAATTATTGTCGCTGACCAGATAACAAAATTCATTGTTAAAGGAATCAGCATCCCAATTTTCGGTATCAGCATCAAAGGATTACCGCTGGGGACGAGCATTCCCATATTTGGTGATGCTCTTCGGCTGACGTACATAGAAAATCCCGGGATGGCGTTCGGCATCGATGTTGGAGGAAAACTCTTCTTTTCGCTTTTTTCCATCCTCGCGAGCATCGGTATTTTTATTTATCTATTCCGGGTGAGAAACGAACATTTTGCATTTCGTTTCTCCCTCGCCATGATTCTCGGCGGAGCGCTGGGGAACTTAATCGACCGGGTTTTTTACGGCATTTTCTACGGTGAAGGGGCACTCTTCTATGGGAAGGTCGTCGACTTCATAGATGCAGATTTTTTCGATATCTCGTTTTTAGGTTACCATCTAAACCGCTGGCCTGTGTTCAACATTGCAGATGCATCGGTAACGTGCGGCGTCATGCTCCTCCTCCTCAGTCATAGAAAAACCAAGCAGGCA
>CAYGXH010000110.1:0-8225 GCA_964353675.1 uncultured Chlorobiaceae bacterium | reverse complement strand
AACATCTGAAGAATTGTCCTGAGTGCACAGCATACCTAAAAAGTTTAAAAAAAACCATTCGGTTATACCGGCAATACCCGGAGGTTAAAATCAGCCGATTGAGGGAGGACCAGCTTCTCCGCTACCTCTTCCCGGCTGACCGAAAAAAACAGACCCGAACGACTTTACAGGCGAAAAAAAACCTGAATCCAAAACCACCCTGCGTGCATCTAACAGATAATAGAAAGATTTAAAAATTAACTTAAAAGGATATCAAAATGAATAAAAATATGGGATCGACAGATAAAACAATACGCATTATTGCGGCAATCCTTTTCGGAATTCTCTATTTAACGGGAACGGTGAGCGGTATTTGGGGGATCATACTTCTTATACTCGGTATTGTCTTCTTGCTGACCAGCTTCGTCGGTTTTTGCCCGCTATATGTACCATTTAAAATTTCCACGCTGAAAAAGAGTCAACAATCCTGAAGGAAAGCATTCCAATGGCACAAAAGAACGCGATCGTTAAGAACATACAGGGGATTACATTCGCCGCCCATGCCGATTCAAACCACTGGGTAATGATGGATGGTCCTGCCGATTTCGGCGGAAGTAATGCGGGCACCAGACCAAAAGAACTTCTCCTCATTGCCCTCGGAGGGTGTACGGGAAGCGATGTCGCATCCATGCTGCATAAACGAAGAGCACCTCTTACCGCATTCGAAATCCGTCTCACAGGAAACGAGAGCGAGGAGCATCCAAAAGTCTTCACTGATATTCACATCGAATATATATTCTATGGGGACGGTCTCGAACCGGCGGATATTGAACATGCAATAGAGTTATCGACGACGAAGTACTGCTCGGTGTCAGCGATGCTCAAAAACAGCGTAAAAATCACACACTCGTACCGGATAGAACCCGCATCAGCAGTACCGAAGTAACGGGCGATAAAGCACATGGACGTGAGGGAGTTACATCGGGATATTCATATCTGCGATTGAGTTGATAATTACTCACAGCGCTGAAGACTCTCCTTATAAGAAGAACTCCCGATTTCGGGAGTGCCGAGAGGAAAGTTTTAGATTCTGGCGAGTCTTTGTATATTATGTGATATAAGCGCCGACAATCAGGCACATAAATCAATGATCAAAGGAAGAATTAATGACGACTGGCAACGATTCAATGGGAAAATCCACAAAAGCGATCCATGCGGGGAATTCAAAACTCACTGACTTTGGTGAAGTGTCAGTCCCGATTTTCCAGAGCTCAACCTTCGCTTTTCCCAGCGCAGAAGACGGAGCAGCACGATTTTCCGGCGAGAAAAGCGGGTATATCTATACGCGTCTTGGCAATCCGACTACAAATGCTCTTGAGGAAAACGTATCGGCTCTGGAGGGTGGATACCGGGGGCTTGCAACCTCGACAGGCATGGCGGCAATTACCACCGTCTACACTGCACTACTGAGTAAGGGCGCTCACATGATCGGCACCGATACGATTTACGGTCCCTCGCGCGTCGTCATCGAGACAATCTATTCGAAGTACGGAGTCGAGGCATCGTTCGTCGACACATCGAACCCGGATGCGATCAGGTCTGCTCTGCGGCCGAACACAAAAATGATTTTCATCGAAACTCCGGCAAATCCCACGATGAAGATAACCGACATTCAAGCCGCGGCCGACATTGCCCACAGCCGCAATATTCCACTCATAGTTGATAACACTTTTGCCAGTCCGTATCTGCAGCAGCCCTTCAAACACGGCGCTGACGTAATCGTCCACAGTCTTACCAAGTTTCTCAACGGTCACAGCGATGTTGTCGGAGGAATGATTGTTGTGAAAGATGAATCCATGTACAAGGCGATCAAACCTGTTCTCAACTCATTTGGCGGTACGATGGATCCGCACCAGGCCTGGCTTGTGCTCAGAGGCGTGCGGACACTGGCTTTGCGAATGGAGAAAAGTCAGTCGAATGCCATGAAGCTTGCTCAGTTTCTTAAAAGCCACCCCGCGGTGACATGGATTAAATACCCGGGATTGCCGGAACATCCGCAGTACGACATTGCCAAAAAGCAGATGGACGGCTTCGGCGCGATGATAGCGATAGGCGTGAAAAAAGGTCTCGCGGGAGGGAAAATTGTAATGAACAACCTTAAGCTGTTCACTCTTGCGGTATCACTCGGAGGAGTTGAGTCCCTGATCGAGCATCCGGCATCGATGACACACGCTTCCTTACCAAAAGGTGACCGTGAAAAAGCTGGAATTCCCGACGAGTTAGTCAGAATTGCCGTCGGCTGTGAAGATTACGAAGATCTCAAGAATGACCTGGACCAGGCCCTCAATAAAATATCCTGAAATTTCAGTTGATTTGGAAGGAGATTTTGCAGGGGATGTGTCTCAATATTTATAACATACAGCAATATATTCGACAGAAACTATGAAAAAACTCGTTATCCTTGGCGCCGGTACGGCCGGTACGATAATGCTCAATAAATTCAACGGAGTCCTTGAAAAAGACAAGTGGCAAGTCACTATCGTTGATAAAGATGAAACACATTACTACCAGCCCGGATTCCTTTTCATCCCGTTCGGTATCTACGGAAAAAAGGATGTTATAAAGCCTAAACGTGATTTCTTTCCCATCGGGGCGAACGTAATAATCTCCGACATCGAGCGAATCGAACCCGATAAAAATCGTGTGATTCTTGCGAACAAGGTGGTACTGCCGTACGATTTTCTAATAATCGCAACAGGCGCTCACATAGAACCGGAACAAACCGAAGGAATGACGGGTGACCTCTGGCGAAAGAACATCTTCGACTTTTACACTATACAAGGTGCGTGCGGACTAGCAGAATTTTTCAGACATTGGCAAGGCGGGCGAATCGTCATCAACATCTCGGAAATGCCGATCAAATGCCCGGTCGCACCACTTGAATTTGCATTTCTTGCCGACTGGCACTTCACGGAGCGCGGCATCCGTGATAAGGTTGATATCCATTTTGTAACTCCGCTCACCGGCGCGTTCACAAAACCCCGTGCCTCAGCAATCCTTGGAGATTTCCTTGACAAGAAGAACATCCGCCTAACGTCTGATTTTAATATAGCCCGCGTAGACAACCAGGAAAAGAAAATCGTCTCCTGGGATGAGAATCAAATCCCGTTTGACGTACTGGTTACCATACCCACAAACATGGGAGACGGAGCCATTCAGCGCAGCGGGATAGGTGATGAGTTAAATTTCATACCGACCGATAAAGAAACGCTTCTGTCGAAGGATTTTGCCAATATCTTCGTAATCGGAGATGCAACAGATCTACCGAGCTCGAAAGCCGGTTCAGTGGCACATTTTCAGGCGGATATTCTTTATGAGAATTTCCTCAGCGTTATCGACGGACGTAAACCGGACGCAAAATTTGACGGCCACGCCAACTGCTTCATCGAATCTGGGTTTGGTAAGGGCATTCTGATCGACTTCAATTACGATACGGAACCTCTTCCAGGAAAGTTCCCGCTCCCTGGCATCGGTCCTTTTTCGCTTCTCGAAGAGACGAAAATGAACCACTACGGAAAAATAATGTTCCGCTGGATGTACTGGAACTTTCTTCTGAAGGGTCTGGAACTGCCGATCGAATCGAACATGTCGATGGCAGGAAAGAGGTGGTAAAATGGAAGAACAGCAGCTTCAGAACCAGATCGAAACGATAAACAGGAAGCTCGATACGATCCTTGAAGAAATCGAATATGCCCGTCAGAGGCGCCGTGAAATGGATGATCTTAAAGAAGATCTCATCCGCGTGGGAAAGGATTTCTATCAGACGGCAGTCGAAGAGCTCGATGATGTTCATGATTACATTTCCACTGGCGACATTCTCTTCCTGGGTAAAAAAGTACTGCGCAACGTCAGAACGATTACACAAACATTTGAACAACTTGAAAGCATCAGGGATTTCCTCCAGGATGCCGCGCCGCTTGCACGCGAATCGTTCATCGACTTCATGAATAAGCTCGATGAATTTGACCGCAAAGGGTACTTCACCTTCGCAAAAGAACTCGGCAATATAACCGACCGTATCGTAACATCGTTTTCCGCCGACGATATAAAAAACCTCGGGGAGAATATTGTCACAATCATCAATACGGTAAAGAATCTCACACAGCCCGACATGCTGCAGGCCGCCAATAATGCCCTTGCGGTGTACCAGAAGATGAACATCGAGGTACAGGAGGACGTTTCTCTCCTGAAACTTCTGAAAGAACTCAACACACCAGAAGCCAGGCGGGGTTTGGCATTTGCAATACGATTTTTAAAAAATTTAGCGAATCAACAATATCAGAAGGACAAACAATGACATCAACAGTAGTTGCAGGAAAGACAATTGAACTCGACGTCGATGGGAATCTTGCGAAGAGAACCGACTGGAATGAAGAAGTCGCCCGTGCACTCGCAAAGGAAGAGGGTATAGACGCCCTCACCGACCGCCATTGGATCGTAATCAAATTCATGCAGAAAGAATTTGACGCAAAAGGAGATGCCCCTTCGATCAGGAAGCTGACAAAAGAAAGTGGCGTTGATACCAAGGAACTTTACGCTCTCTTTCCAAAGGGACCTGCTAAGAAAGCGGCGCGCATCGCCGGACTTCCGAAACCAAAAGGATGCATTTAAATTAAAGGAGAATAACATGAATAACACGAACGAACCGGTAAAAAAGGTTTCAATAATAGTTTCAAAAGGATCTCTCGAAGGAGTTTACCCCGGATTGATCATGGCGAACGGTGCGCGGATGGAAGGGATCGAGGCAACCCTCTTTTTTACATTTTTCGGTATGGATGCCATTATCAATAAGCGGATGGACAATCTGAAGGTGGCTACTGTCGGAAATCCGGCAATGCATATTCCCACGCTTATTGGCGCGATTCCTGGTATGTCCGCATTCGCGACATCAAAAATGATGAAGGAAATGGAAAAACTGGACATTCCGCCTGTTCGCGAATATATTGAAATGATTCACGATGCGGGTGGTGAATTGTACGCCTGCAAAGCTACTGTTGATATGTTTCACCTGACTAAATCGGATTTTTGTCCGCAGGTTGACGATATTATTTCGGTGGGTCAATTTTACGAAAAATCCGCAGGTGCGCAGATAATTTTTACATAACCAAACGGTTGTCTTAAAAATTCTGAACGGGTAATAGCGAAGTAACTCCGTTGCCATACAAACTTTAGGAAGGAATAAAACTTATGGGTGATGCACTTCTCATCAACCGGTTACAGTTTGCCTTCACAATTGCATATCATTACCTCTTCCCGCAGCTTACAATGGGGCTTGCGCTTCTCATTGTCATCCTGAAAATTACGGCTCTACGAACCAAGGATGAGAAGTACAACGATTCCGCACGTTTCTGGGGAAAGATTTTCGGACTCAACTTTGCAATGGGTGTTGTAACAGGCATCCCGATGGAATTCCAGTTTGGTACGAACTGGGCAGTTTTTTCTACTTTCGCCGGTGGTGTCATCGGCCAAACCCTGGCGATGGAAGGGATGTTTGCGTTCTTTCTCGAATCAAGTTTTCTAGGTCTCTTTTTATTCGGTGAGAAAAAACTGGGTCCAGTCGGCCACCTAATCTCAGCGATACTGGTTTTCCTGGGATCGTGGTTGTCCGGGTATTTCATCATCGCCACAAACGCGTGGATGCAGCATCCGGTCGGGTATGAAGTTGCGGCCGACGGTACTTTTTATCTTACAAATTTCTGGCAGCTACTTATGAATCCGTGGGCTCACTCCCAGTACATTCATAATATGATCGGCGCCGTCATTACCGCCGCATTTGTGATGATGTCGGTCGGCGCGTACTACCTCCTCGCAAAGCGCGACACTGAATACGGAAAGACATTTATCCGAATCGGACTGCTCGCCGGATTCGCAGCATCTATCCTTGCTGCATTTCCGACTGGAGATATTGAGGCGAGGAACGTGGCTACTTACCAGGGCGCCAAGTTCGCCGCGATGGAAGGTCTGTTTGAGACGAAAGACGGCGCAGAGCTTGTCATTATCGGACAACCCGATGTGGAAAAGCGGAAGCTCGACAATCCGATACACATTCCGTACCTGCTGAGCTTTCTGACTTACTACCGGTGGAATGCAAAGATTCAAGGACTTGATGCTTTTCCGAAAGAACACTGGCCCGATAATATACCTCTGCTTTATTACAGCTACCATATCATGGTCGGACTTGGTACGATCTTCATCGCAATTACCACAATAGCTATCTTTCTATTATGGAGAAGGAAACTCTACGAATCCAAATCGATCCTTTGGATTTTACTTCTGAGCTTCCCATTTCCCTACATTGCGAACACTGCCGGCTGGATGACGACGGAAGTCGGGCGTCAGCCGTGGCTTGTGTACGGACTGATGGCAACAATGGATGGTGCATCACCAACTTTATCGGCAGGCAACAATTTATTTACATTCCTCGGTTTTCTCGGGATTTACTTCGTCCTGGGCGTGCTTTTTCTTTTCCTCGTCATCCGCATGCTGAACCACGGTCCATCACCAACAGCAAACAGTCACTAAAACAGGAGAACAACATATGGAAATTCTCTGGTACTGTATTGTAGCATTCATGCTTGCTATGTACGTCATTCTCGACGGTTTTGATCTCGGCGTCGGAATCATCCACAGATTGATAGGAAGATCCGAAACAGAGCGCAGTTTAATGATCAGGACGATCGGACCTGTATGGGATGGAAACGAAGTGTGGCTGCTCGCTGTGGGCGGAACAATGTATTTCGCATTTCCGAAGCTCTACGCATCCGGCTTCAGCGGATTTTACCTGCCTCTCATGATTGTTCTGTGGCTTCTCATACTGCGTGCGGTAGGAATTGAATTCCGTCACCAACTGCACAATCCCCTGTGGAAATTACTGTGCGATACCACATTCTCGCTTGCGAGCGTCCTCCTTACGATCGTTCTTGGAGCGGCGCTCGGAAACATTATCCGCGGCGTTCCGCTTAATGACGACGGCTACTTTTTTGCGCCTCTCTGGACGACGTTTACGGTCGTTCCGGAAGCCGGCATCCTCGATTGGTTTACCATTATTATGGGACTGGTTTCTTTAAGCACACTCACAGCTCATGGTTCGCACTATATTGCCATGAAAACGGAAGGGGATCTTCAGAAGCGTGCCCGTACCGTCGCGCATGTATCATGGTGGTTTATCCTCATAACATCTATGCTCGGAGTGATCGGAACAACATCGATCCGCCCCGATTTCTGGAAGAACTACGCCGAGTACCCATGGGGGAATATCTTTCCTATCCTGGGTGCACTTGGATTCACAGGAATGTATTTTTTCTCAACAAAGAAAAAAGATGCGAAAGCATTCCTGGCATCGGCGCTTTTCATCGGATCGATGCTCGGCGCGACGGTATTTGGTCTCTTCCCTTACCTCCTGCGTTCGACTATTGATATCGGTGATTCCCTCACCGTGTACAATACAATAGCTAGAGAGTACGGATTGCGGATCGGTCTCATCTGGTGGATAGTCGGTATCGTACTGACGACAACATATTTCATCTACTTATACCGCTCGTTCAGGGGAAAAGTCACCACGGAGTCGGAGGGGATGGAGTATTGAAACATTTCCTATCCATAACCCCCATCTAAAGGTGGGGGCTATGGATGGGCTCTACATAGGAGATTCAATCTGAATATGACGAATGATGCACTCATCTGGGTACTTTTTAATATTTTCGTGCTTGCGATGCTCGCGCTTGACCTTGGCGTGTTCCACCGGAAAGCACATGAGGTAAACCTAAGGGAAGCTCTCATCTGGAGCGGAGTATGGATCGTTCTTGCGCTTCTATTCAACCTTCTAATTTACTTCTTGCGTGGCACACAGAGCGCACTTGAATTCCTCACCGGCTATCTAATTGAGAAATCGCTGAGTATGGATAATATCTTTGTATTCATTCTCATCTTCTCGTATTTTCGTATCCCTGCGGTTTACCAGCACAAGGTTTTATTCTGGGGCATCATCGGCGCACTCATCATGCGCGCGATCTTCATCGCGCTTGGGATCACGCTGATCGAAAAGTTCCATTTCATTATCTACATTTTCGGCGCCTTTCTTATCATCACCGGCATCAGGATGGCAGTACAAAAAGACAAGGAACTCCATCCGGAGCGCAATCCGGTGGTAAAACTTTTCCGCAGGTTTATGCCAATAACCGATAGTT
>CAYGXH010000109.1:0-8266 GCA_964353675.1 uncultured Chlorobiaceae bacterium | reverse complement strand
TCTCGCACTTTGATTACAATCCATTTAAGTACATCGATAAGTTTTATTACTTTCACACCGACTCATCGGGTAACTTTATTAAAACATCCGGATGCGGAAATGATTTCTACACGGCCCGTCCGATGGCACGGAAACTCATCATCGAGAGCGTAAAGTACTGGATGAAAGAATACCACATTGACGGATTCCGTTTCGATCTCGCGACCTTGATCGACTCACAAACCTGCATTCAAATCCTGGCTGAGGCGAAAAAAATCAATCCCAACGTGATTCTAATCGCCGAAGCCTGGGGCGGCGGTAAATATGACCCTCCGGGTTTCAGCGATAAGGGATGGGCATCGTGGAACGATCAGATCAGAAACGGCGTCAAAGGACAGAATCCGACTGATGGCCTCGGATTCATATTCGGAAAATATCAGGGAAAGAATACAAAGAAATCCTTCCGGAGCTACCTTACGGGAACTCTACGCAAAGATGGAGGAATGTACTTACAAAAAGAGCACAGCATCAGCTACCTGGAATCGCACGATGACAATACACTCTCAGACTTTATACGTCTGGGTACCGGAAGCATTAAACCGGACACCCGGATATCCGACGTTGCGCAACACATGCGACTCACAAAAAATCAATTGATGCTCAATAAACTTGCCGCCCTTTTTCTTTTTACTGCACAAGGTCCGATAATGATCCACGAGGGCCAGGAGTTTGCGCGAAGCAAGGTCATCGCACAGACTTCAGCGCCCGATCCTCTTGTCGGTACGATCGACCACAACAGCTACAACAAGGATAACGAAACCAACTATCTGAACTACGCTCATCGTACCGTCAATGATGAACTATACAACTATTACAGGGGATTGATCCAAATTAGAAACCGGTATCCGCTGCTCTGCGATGCACAACTGGGAGCGGTAGAATTCATCGAGACGAAGAATGACTTCCACATCGCAATGAGGGTAAGAGAGTCGGCAACCAAGGGTATGGCGGACAATAATGATTTTCTCATCATTCTCAACGGTCATTCTGCCGACACTCTGGATTTACAGTTACCGACGGGAAAATGGCAAATTCTTGCTAATGCCAAGGCTGTGTCGGTGAAGAATCCAAAAACCGCAACCGGAAAAAAGGTTTCTGTCCCGCCGACATCCGGCATGATCCTCAAAAAGACAGTTCTACCGGCAATGGATTCGACAGGTACGACCGCGCCCCGAGTATTACCGGATTCAGCAAAAAAGCGGTAGAGATGCAAGAGTGACAGAGACTAAGGCAGTTTTTCCTTTCACAACAATATTACTATTCCAATGCAAATAGAATTCTGGGGTGCCGCTCAAACCGTAACCGGATCGATGCACCTTGTGTACGCAAACGGCAGCAGGATCCTTCTGGACTGCGGTCTCTTCCAGGGTAAGCGGCAAGAATCCAATGAGAGAAACAGGGTTTTTCCCTTTGATCCCCGTTCAATATATGCGGTAGTCCTATCGCACGCTCATATCGATCACTGCGGAAATTTACCGAACCTGATTAAGCAAGGGTATACGGGACCCGTGTATTGCACACCTGCAACGCGTGACCTTTGTGAGATCATGCTTGCCGATTCCGGTTACCTGCACGAGAAAGACGCTGAATTCCTAAATAAAAAGAGTCAAAAAAACCACGAACCTCCCGTGGAACCTCTTTATACATACAAAGACGCACTCGCGACCGTGCCTCATCTCCGGGGAATTCCCTACGGGCAGGAATTCAAAGTCGCGAATAACGCCACAGCAAAATTCACGGATGCTGGTCACATTCTGGGTTCTGCATCTATCTCCCTTACTGCTTCACATAATGGAAACCGCAGAACAATCGGCTTCAGCGGTGATGTCGGCAGGTGGGGTATGCCGATCATCAGGGATCCTGCAAGCATGGGCAAGGTGGACATTCTCATGCTTGAAAGTACATACGGCGGAAAACTGCACGATCCACCCGAGAATATGGGGAAGCAGCTCGTATCAAATATCTCACGCACGATCGATCGCGGGGGAAAAGTGATCGTCCCTTCATTCAGCGTCGGCAGAACGCAGGATCTTGCGTACACGCTGCACATACTCTTCGACGCGGGAAAACTGCCGCGAATCCCGATATACATTGACAGCCCTCTTGCCGTCAATGCAACGGAAATTTACCGAAAGCATCCCGAATGCTTTGATACGGAAACGTACTTCCATATTACACAGCACCATGATCCGTTCGGATTGAAACAGCTCCGCTACATCCGCAATGTTGAAGAATCGAAAGAACTTAACAACAGAGATGAATCTGCAATGATCATCTCTGCATCGGGCATGTGTGAAGCGGGACGGATTCTCCATCATCTCGCCAATAACATTGAAGATCCCAGGAATACGATCCTCATCGTTGGGTACTGCGCAGAACACACGCTCGGGAAGAGACTTGTCGATAAAGCAGCCGAAGTCAGGATTTACGGCAAGATGTACGCGCGAAGAGCCGAAGTTGTAGTCCATAATTCATTCAGTGCGCATGCAGATCATAATGAACTCATCAGGTACACCCGCTTTTTCAAACCAAATGAACTGGGGCAGATAATCCTCATCCATGGTGATCCTGTGAGGCAGACAGCTCTGCGCGATGACCTCACCAGCAAGGGATATAAAAACATTGAGATCCCTCAGCGGGGACAACGAATAACCGTGTAAATTAATGGTTCCCATGCGACAGTCTGAAGGCGATGCAAATGCTTGGAGAGCGGAAGTGGAGCACAATTGTCACCTATGCAATTGCAGATAAGAAGAATACGTTCCATATCTGCAGCTTGTCTGAAGGGAGGCGGATTCATCGTAGGATTCATTTTGGTACTTTCCGGTCAGCTCAGCGCCGACGATAATCAGCGGAGCGATAAAAGAATTGTACGACTATCGGGCCATGTTGCAAGACCCAACACATTTTCAGTCTCCACAGAGAAATCATACAACACCTATCACTGGAACGGGATCGTTCTCTATAGAAATCTCCTCGGTCCTCTCTACCTCGATGTGAGCGAACAATTTTCTTCATCGCTTATCCGGTCAGACCGAAAATTAATATCAGATCAGAATTCGTTGAATCTCCAGTCGCGATTCCGCATCAGTGATGCATTTGCTGCGGCATCGGAGATTAAATCATTTTCACTCTCTGATAACAGAAGCATAGGCGGTAGTATCGGAAAAGCATCTTCTCACGGATTCTACGGGGGTATTGCCTATACACCGTTCGAAGGTATGGTAATCGAGCCCCTTGCCGGCATCCGTTTTGATAACCAGCTCGACCGGTACGACAGGGGACCTTCATACATTGTAGGTTTTGAACTAGACACTGCGACATATTCCGGCTACCGGACCTCTCTCGCAGGGTTGCTCCAGTATGATGCCATCACTCCAAGAACGCTCGAGACGCACCGTGCTACACTCGGTCTCAGAAAGAATTTTTCAGAACAAGCGGATAATAATCTGCACGTAAGTTTTTACCGTAACCGCAGGGACTTTTACCTTTCCGCCGATTCATCACTCCGGCAGATACACAACATCGTCTATAATATTGAATCCCGTGCCGACAATATACTCAGCATCTCGGACTCACTGCGGTACAATGCGGGAAAATCAATGCTTTGGACTCTCCACGGTAATCTTTTCAGTCGGATGATAAAACGATCGTTCCGATATAAAAACCTAAACGATCCAGAGAGATCGCCGATCAACACGGCGATCGAAGAACTCAGAATTGAAGGAACGATCCGTGGCGTTTACAGAATAAGCAGCGCCATCGCGTCTACTCTGGCTTTTTCCTACCTTGAGCGCGACGAGAAGCACAGGCTTGATGAGGATAATTCTGCCCTCGCTGACCGATTCTCTGCCAACACTTATAGTGAGGAACGAAAGAACAATCATGCGCGCAGGAGCAACCTTGCCGCTGCAACAACATTATCACTCTCACCGTCGGATACAGTTGGCATTTCGGGATCGGCTACCATCCTTCACTATGATACGCCGAGCGGGGAAAACGATGACGATCGCGATGAACTCTGGTACTTTGTGAATGTAAGTTCACGTCACGTGATCAACAAGCATCTCGCATTGCACCTGTCAGCAAACCTCGCACTCACACATCTTGTTTATCTCTTCTCTGCGCGCAGTGCGGATAACAACTGGAACCGCATACTTCAGCTTGCACCGACAATTGTATATTCTCCGGCACGTTGTTTCACAACCAGAAACACATTTGAGGTTCTTGCAAATTACACAGTATACGACTTTGAGCAGCAATCATCGCTGACGCGCAGTTACGCCTTCAGGCAGTTTGCTTTTATCGATTCGTCATATTTACGTGTTTCGAAGCGTTTTGGCCTCGGCTGGTACAATCACATTCGTTTGTACGAACGCGGAGAATTCCGCTGGAATACCTTCGCGGAAAAACCGGTTAATTACTTCGAAGACAAGTTGTACCACGGCACATTATGGTACGCTCTAAATGAAGGTTTGCATTTCTCAGTCGGTATTCGTTACTTTAGTCAGTTACGCTTCGGCTATCAAGGGCGTGAAAAGTTCCGAGAAAGCTCGCTGCGTTGCATCGGACCAACGACAACGATTCAGCTTGTTATCGGTGCGACGAATATCTATTTGGATGGATGGTATGAAGAGAGGAATCAGACAGGTCAGCCGAAGCGCTCAAACACAACTATGGAAATGGCACTGAGCGTTCGATTATAGAATTGTCAATCCGGTGAAAGCTGCCAAGGCAATAAAAAAAATACTCTCAGTAAAAAGCGACCCGAAAGAGGTCGTCCAGGTAGAGATATTTCTCGAAAAAATCAACAAACAACTTCATCTTGACGATCTTCGTTTTAACAAACTTCTAGTAGCAACAACAGAAGCGGTGAACAACAGCATTGTTCACGGAAACAAACGTAATCCGCAAAAGTTCGTAACCATTACTCTCGAATTTTTCAATACTACCATTTCCGTGAGTGTGGAGGATGAAGGTCCCGGATTGGATCCTGCCACACTGCCGGATCCCCTTACCGAAGAAAATCTGCTCCGCGAGAACGGGCGGGGTGTATTCCTCATGCGGTCTCTTATGGACAAGGTGACATTCGGTAGAACCTCCCGGGGTTCGATCGTTATCATGAGTATGCAGTGGAAATGAATATCCGGACTAAAAAACAGAAAAGCCACCGTACATGACGCAGGGTGGCTTTTTAAATGATAGAAAAACTATCGTTAGGCAGGCACTATAGTGACAAACTTCCCAGTTCTGCCGCGGTTATGAAATTCAACAACGCCGTCTTTCAATGCAAAGAGAGTGTCATCACTGCCGATACCGACATTCTCTCCCGGAGCGAATCGTGTCCCGCGCTGGCGGACGATGATGCTTCCGGCTGTGACTTTCTCGCCGCCAAATCGTTTCACTCCCAGCCGCTGCGCATTGCTGTCGCGACCGTTTCTAGAACTTCCGCCGCCTTTTTTATGTGCCATACGTGATGCTCCTTATCCGATATTCACAATTTCAATTTCCGTCATCTGTTGTCGGTGTCCGCGCCGGACACGGTAACCTTTACGTTTCTTCTTTTTGAAAATAATTACTTTTTCGTCTTTGTGAATCCCCAAAACTTTCGCTTCAACCGAGATTCCCTTCAGATAAGGATTTCCGATTTTAACGTTCTTATCATCCGAAAATAGAAGCACAGAATCAAAAGTAATTTTACTGCCCGCTTCTGCTTTCAGTTTAGGGACGAAAACTCTCTCAGCCGGGCTTACTTTATGCTGTTGCCCAGCGATCTCGACAACTGCAAACATGATGTTTTTACCTTGTTTTGGGGGAATATTTTTCTAACTCAGCTTAAATGTACAAAGATTTTGCCTGAAAGTCAATGGAGCAGCCCGGTTCGTTTCATACCTACACGATGAGTAAAAAATGTTTGACTTTTACTTCAATTCTCAATATGTTATGTCTGCATACCGGCCTTGACAGCAACAACCGCCATCTGGGTGGTCATGATAATCTACAAGCTATTGGCAATTACTCTGCGTAATGAAAAAGAAATGTGTTCTGATCGTTGAAGATAGTCCCGGTTTCTCCGAACTGATGAAGTACGTGGTGGAGGACGAGGGATTTAAGGGAGTCATTTTCCCTCTGGAAGATAATTTTATTCACTGGGTTGAGAAGGAAAAACCTGCGGCAATTATAATGGATCTTGCCCTCAACAGACTCAGCGGCTTCGACCTTATCCGCGAACTCAAGGCTCATGCGAAGCACAAGCATATACCGATCGTCGTTATCACTGGTCGTGATTTAGATATCAAGGACATCACTGAACTGAAAATGCAAGGCATTCCGTATCTCCGGAAAGGCCGGGTCGACATGCATGAAATTCATCAGACCATCAGAAGCCTCGTCGAGAAGGGTAAAGCATAATTCCGACCCGGTGAGATTCTCATCAGTTAAACCCATTTTACCCGATTCTTTTCCTCTGCCCTGCTGAATTCCTGCTGTCAGGAGAGGTTCCTGATTTTCAGCTTGCTATTTATCACAGACAGAAGTATATTTTTAACAGAACAGGTATTTCCTTACTGCAATGGTTGTTAAACTCGAAGAAAAAATATTTACCAGTTTCTGGTGGATAGTTACGATCGCAATTACCGCGTATCTCTGTCTGGGAATTGCTAACACGGTCACGGTACTGTTTTAGCAGCAGTTCTCCGATTCACATACAGCGATCTTCCTCCGGTACCCTCCCGGTATTTCGTCCAATTTACTCTACGGTAGTAATATGCTCCGTACGCGGAGACCTAAGTACACGCAGTCCGTTTAATATAACAAGCAACGCTGCCCCGTCGTCTGCAAGGATAGCGGTCCAGAGCGTTGCCGCACCGAACGCACCGAGGACGAGAAAAATCAATTTAGTTGACAGCGAGAGTACGATGTTTTGTATGATAATCGAATAGGTTTTACGACTCAGTTCTCTAAGAAACGGCAATTTTGAAAGATCATCCGACATCAGGATGACGTCCGCAGATTCGAGAGCAAGATCGGTACCGGACCCGCCCATTGCTATCCCGACAGTGGATGCCGCAAGAGCGGGGGCATCATTCATACCGTCTCCAACCATTGCGACATTGCCATATCTTTCCTTCAAACGGCGGATATGTGTGAGTTTCTCCTCGGGGAGAACTCCGGCGAAGTATTCATCAAGACCGAGATCGTCTGCAATTCCGGCAGCAACAACCTCATTGTCACCAGTCACCATTATTACTTTCTCAATTCCTCCACGCCTGAGTTGTTGCATTGTCTGTTTTCCACCTTTTCGGATCCGGTCCTGAATTCCTATAATTCCGAGCGCCTCCTTGTCGGTCCCTAGTATTATTACCGTTTTCCCATCCCGTTCCAGTCTCTCAATGATTTCCATTAACCTTGGGGTGCAGATATTCTTCTCGTGTATGAGGTCGTGATTCCCAAGGTAGTAAGTATTGCCGTTCAGAGACGCGTGAACGCCCCTTCCTGTTAAAGATTCAAAGTGTTGATAGGCAGGAGGATCGATAACGGCATTTTCCTCATATGCCTTCCGGAGGATTGCGCCCGCGAGCGGATGTTCCGAGCGGTATTCGACAGCCGCAGCTAGTTCGATTATATCTCTTGCAGTGAGATTATTCATAGGTACGATATCCGTGACCTGCGGCTTCCCTTCGGTAAGAGTTCCGGTCTTGTCAAAAGCCAGAGCTTTTATCGTACCGACCCCCTCCAGGACGCGGCCGCTCTTTATGAGAATGCCGTTCCTTGCCGCGTTTGCCAATCCGCTAACAATCGTTACCGGTGTCGATATCACGAGAGCACAGGGACATGAGATAACCAATAGGACGAGAGATCGGTACAGCCAATCACCGAACATACCGCCGAAAAAGAGTGGCGGCACGATTGAGAGAAGCATTGCGATGGCAAAGACAGCAGGTGTATAGTAGTGGGCAAATTTCTCAGTCACTGTCTGAATCGGCGCACGCTCCGACCGTGCCTCTTCGACTCTCCTAACGATACGGGAAATGACATTATCGTTATAGAGTTTTTCAGAAACTATCCGAAGCAAACCGCGCTCATTCAGACTCCCTGCAAAAACTGTATCCCCCGCACGCTTCACGACGGGAACTGATTCACCGGTGATGGGCGCCTGGTTGACGGACGATTCGCCGCTGATGACCGTTCCGTCAACCGGAATCCGTTTACCCGGGCGGATAAGAAT
>CAYGXH010000108.1:2699-8316 GCA_964353675.1 uncultured Chlorobiaceae bacterium | reverse complement strand
TTTCCTGTTCACCATCTGGCGGTCGGGTTTTGATTATAATTACTCCTCCACAAAACTCCTCAACACTTCATTTGTATTTAAATACACTGAATTCGAGGAAGTGTTTTATTCCTGCGTTGAAACTAAATAAAAATAGCTACACAGAAAGTCTGGAAATCAAATCTGAGTTTCTGGGGGATGCAAAGTTCAACCGGTGAAAATGAAAGAGCCGCTTTTTTCATGGAATCGGTTGTTCGCATTCCCTGAACCCACACATCGCTCAACTCGCGTAACATATTTGCGGTCATGAGAAGCGATTGCTGACCTGCCCCTGTTTTATATCACGCTTCAGTGTGGTAACGTCCTTCGGGTACAATTAATACGTTTTTCAATGTCAACCATCCAAATATCCGATTTCAAATAAAAACCTCATTCACTTTTCAATGATTGAGGCTTCTGTATTTAGCCCAGCGTATGAATCCACCGCCTTTGGTGGTGGTCATTCACTAGTAGCGGAGGCGCTGGGTCTTCTAATGGCTTTCATATTCAGAATCAATTAAATCAAGCTGAAAATCAAATTATTACTAATTCTACCTATCCTTCCTTAGAATCAGAGGATGATATACTCGATGAAATGGAGTTGATATAAACTTTCTCTTTTTGATGATTAGAATCGGAGAAATACGCAAAAATCAGAAAGAAACGGTGATTCTCTGTTAATGGTGGCGAGCTTGTTGACTCCGACCTGCCGGAGTGGTATATTTCCACCATAATCTAAGCGTATTACCTGGTCCTAAATCGTGGAGAATCTGGAACGGTAAAAGAGTTCTTTACACCCGCTTTACCTTTATCACGTGGAGCGGGTTTGTCTTTTTATGAGAAAAGAAATAATCAGGCAATATTGCGTACTTGCAGACGTTGTAAACCATTAGCCGAAAGGATCAGCCATTGCGATACGCATTATGGTTAACAGTTTGCACGCTTGTATTCCTGTCCTGCAAATCCAATTCTGTTGGGGGGAACGTGACACCTCTGCCGAGGAAACCGCAGAGGGCGTGTATTTGAGCTGGAGATCTAATGGCACGATGCTGATTCGCGCACAGAAGACGGCAGGAGCCAACGCCGTAATCTCCGGTGTTTTTGTGGATCACCCGTAACTGTAGTCTGATGCTTGCTGAAATTAATAATGAAGGAGATTGACGTCCATGACACGCTCAACCGTACTTGTCGGCTTCAGCATGACAGCAATGATACTCTTTGGTTGGATTGATGGGAAGGAAAGACAAGCAAGAAATGTCGAGGCGGATACACAAGTTGTTTTCCGGATCGATGCTGATCAGCAAATCAGCCGCAGACCGATCAACCGGCTGATCTATGGTAATTTTATTGAACTCGGTTTCGGCAGACAGGCGGATGGAATGTGGGCCCAAATGCTCGACAACAGGAGCTTTGAAAATATCCCTCCGCCGAGTGCAATCGCACTCAGCGAGCGGGGCGCGAACTGCGACAGCACCACTCCTTGGTGGCATAGCGGTTACGAGGAGCATCCATGGTATCTCTACGGACCGGACGGCAAAACTGAGATTCCTCCCGAACGGGAAGCTGAGCACTGGGGTTTCTACCACGGCAAGATCGCCGCGTCGGTTTCCCACAAGGGAGATGGCAGGTGGGGAATCGCGCAGGACGGGCTCTGGCTAAGAACCGGCATCGATTACCTCTTCCGTGGTTTTCTTGTCCACAACTTCAGTGATCCGGGTAATGAGCAACGGAAGGTCATGCTGAAGCTTGTCGCCGGAGATGAACCCACCCACGTTATCGACAGTGCCAACCTCGCGGTCGGAACATGGTTCACCGAATGCAAAGCGACGTTGAGAAACCGGAATTATACAGGTCGTGCTAGCTTGTTGGTTGAAGCTGCATGGCCGGGGGAGTTCCGGGCTGACGACTTTGAGCTTTTGCCCGTCGATGCGGTAAAGGGATGGCGCAGAGATGTTGTTAACAAACTCAAGCGCGTCCGACCTGCCATGCTGCGGTTTCCCGGCGGGTGCTTCGCGAGTTTCTATGACTGGCGGAGCGGTATCGGGCCACGTGATGACCGCATGCCGCTGCGCAGTGAATTCTGGGGAGGCCTGGAGTACAACGATGTCGGTACGGACGAGTACCTCGACCTCTGCCGGGAACTCGGCGCCGAACCGTTTCTTGTTGTTAATATTATGACGGGAATGCCGCATCTTGCTGCTCAATGGGTCGAATACTGCAACGGTCCGGGTGGATCACCGATGGGCAGACTTCGGGCCGCATACGGACATCACGAGCCAAGGAAGGTAACTTATTGGGAGATGGACAATGAGGTCGACCGTAAGCTCGATCCTGAGACGTACGCCCGGAGAGTTGTAGAATTCGCAAAAGCCATGAGATCCGTTGACCCATCCATCAAACTGGTGATAATTGGTTACGACAGTTATGCTGAAAAGCTGAGTGCCATTCTGGACATTTGCGGTCGCTACATCGATTTCGTATCGGACCGATACTACGAAGAACAGGACTTCGTGCGCAATAGCTCGGTCCTTGATGCATACAGGAAGAAAACCGGAAAGCGGATCGGTTTGTGCAACACAGAGTGGATAGCACCGGGTGCGCCTCCACCTAGAACGGTTGAAGAAATTAAAGACAGGTCACGGCTTCAGAGATGGTATTATGCTATGAATGCAGCCATGGTCCTGCAGAGGTTCTGGCGGAACGCCGATTGGATGGATTTTGCCAACTTCAACAACCTCGTCAACACCTGGGGGCAGAACGTCGTCGAGTCCGGGAAATCAGGGGCGTGGTTATCATGCGCCGGTTGTGTATTCGAGTTTTACGCCGATTCCAGAGCGGCGTGGCCGGTGAATGTCACGCCTGTCCAATATGACGACAGGATTCACGTCGCTGCGGCGCTGTCGACTTTGCGTGATGAACTTATCATCAACATCATAAACATGGGCGGGGAAACGAACCTGAACGTGATGCTTGGCGATCAGGTCCGTGCATGGAAGATACTTTCAACGCGGGGCATCGCCGCTCCGTCGCTCTTGTCACGCAACACCGAAACCGATCAAAACGTCGTTGCTGCCATCAGGCCGGAGGCCGAAGTAAGTAAAAGCAATCTGACCGTGCATCTCCAGGGCTGTTCGATCGTTGAGATAGTCCTTTCGAAGGATCGTTAGATGACCGTGCTGTTGAGTGCTTAGCCGGGTAAATCTGCGGCAGTTCGGGTCGCACTGATTCATGCATGTTACAGCCGACGGCATTAAACAGGCACAATGATACTTCTACAATTTTATGTCTGCTAATTTATATGTCAATTGATGATACCAATTCATTATTCATTTCCCGCCTTCTGAATCCAAATGAAGTCGAGACCAATTTCCGGTTTTGAGACGGACTCTCCGGCCCCCCTGTACTCCAACGTCAATCGGTGCGTCCCGGGTGTGAGCTCGACAGGTTTCGATGAAAAATCGCGGAGCAGTGTACGGCCGGCGGCGTAAAGATCGATGGTCGTGGAGTCGGTCTCCATTTCCAGGGGGCGATCGTCGAGGATAACGCTTATTTTCCCGGAACGCGGGGTCAGGGCGGCAGTGATGTGGATGTGCTTCATGCCGGTGGAATCTATCAAGAATGTGGCGGTTTTTCGATCTCCGACTTTTTCAGGCGTCCATATCAGCACTTTCCCTCCGGCCCAGATTCGTCCGTTGTCCAGATGTGTGTTACGCTTGTCCGTGAGAATTTCTTCAACCGCGTAGAAGACCGAGTTCCGGGCGCCGAATCTGGCTGCAGGCTGCCAGGATTCCGGTAGTTGGAGGGGACGAAGATCCTCCGGCATGATGGCAGAGTGATCGTCGATGGTACTTGGCCAGGCATAATGGTAACCGATGCGGGCGTAGGACAATCTAGGAGTCCGCTCGTGGCTGTTGAGTTCCATAAAGAATCCGATCGTTTTTCTGAAAGGAATGGCATCGAGGATGTGCCAGCGGAAATTCGTGACGAAGCCCCTGTTGCCGGGTCCGTCATTCCGTGGTTGACCGCAGTATGGAAAGAAAAAGATATCAGGTACCGACCATGAATAATTATAATAGTCTTCAGACCCCGTACCAAAGATCGAAGGCACAGTGTCGTCGTCCACGAAGACTTTTTCATCCCCTTCTCCCCACCAGTTGCCCCAGGAGGTGGGTACAGACGCGGGATTGAGCAGATAGGACGTCGTGCCCACATAAACACCTTTTCCCCTTGCCAGGAGGAACGGGAGGTCCTGAACGTCCGAACCCGAGGCGATGAGGTTGTGATTGACCCGCCACCTTGCGTAAAAGTGCATGGCATTTTCATCCCAGGAGAAATCCGTTTGAACTGCTTCACCTTTGACGGAGACCGACTGGCTTCCCCAGTTCTCAAGGACGATTCTCAGAGAATCCCGGAAAGGCATCACAAACCTGCACGTCAGAAAACTATCACTCGTAACAGTGAAAGGCAGAGATTGATAAGGATTGATACCAGGAGCGGCACCGAAGAAATCACCCACCGGTGATTGAACCTGTCCTCGTGGATATTCGTCGCAGACGATAGTAAGGACGGTTTGTCTCAGGGCTTTATCCAGGTCGTCTGCGCAAAGCTTCAAAGAAAGTTTCGCCACCGCGCCGGGTCCCTTCAGCGAGAGCACCGTCTCTTTCCCCTCCAGGGGTACAGATGCTTCAAAGATCCGAGTCCTGTCGTGAGAGCCTATCGTTAAATAACTATCGGGATCGGAAAGCACGAGCGTGATCCGGTCGATTATATCTTTATACTTAATAATGTCGTCCGGGCGAAACGTAACGGTATTGGTTTCACGAGTATAAAGCCGTACTCCGACGTGGTAGAAGTGAATCTCATCTATCTTTCCGATCCAGATCAGACGGAAACCCCGGGCAAACGGAATAGGTGCGTACGATGCATCGCGTTGATAGACTGTCCTTCGGAAGCGTTCACCGTTGATCGCTTTCATTTCCGGAAAAGCATCGTATGGGTGCCGGAAAAACGGGTCTGCTTCGCCGTCATAGAAAGGAACATTCATATCATCCAGGTAGACGCGTACCTTACCGGATATGGATGCGGTCCAGAGCCGGACCACAGCGCCGGGACCCTGTACATCCGCGATAAGATACTCACCAAGGCCGGATGTGTCGGGGGCTTTCAAAACCTTTTCGAAACCTGGAATCGGTTCCCCGCCGAATCCGTCGTCATTGGCGAACCAGTCCGGCCCACCAGGCAATTTACTCCGGCGGTCGTATGATGAGAACTGCACTGTCCTGAATCCCGGATCCGGAAATTTTGCCAGAGCGACCATGTCGGTCATTTCGCTGAATAAAGAACCGGTCGTAATGACGCGCGGACGATCTCCGTATGGCACAGACAAAGCGATCGAAACACACGTGAGCAATAGAATGGTGATGGATATTCTTTTCACAATGACCCCCGTTAATTTTCCATGCATCAATTATTATCACTTAAAATAAGTTCGTGCCGTTCGTAAGGAACCGGATAAGCCGTCAGCCAGACTTCGGGTTTCACATCGTTGGTTCCTCCTTTGAGAATGAGGACGATCAGGTCGATCTTCTTTCCCGCCATG
>CAYGXH010000108.1:0-2689 GCA_964353675.1 uncultured Chlorobiaceae bacterium | reverse complement strand
AATTACTGTCCTGTTCTGCATTGAAATACTCCCATGTATTGCTGGGAAAGGAAACGGCACGGTCCGGTGCGCCGATCGGTTTGCCCTCTACGCGAAGCGCCGCGTACGCCCCTTCGTTCCCGTGCCTTCCATTGACAGCCACAGCGAGATATGCGTTTCTGGGAATCTCTTCCAGCGTGAAGGAGAGCTTCCAGGCTCCTTCAGCTTTTGTACGGAAGTAAGCCGGAAACAAATTGGAGGCCCGCCATTTGTGCCGGTCGAGATTTTTCCCATCATGATACGCTTCAATTTCCGCGATACGCTGCGGTGCACCGTGTATCCGCAAATATCGAGCGGGTTTGTCTGATGGTAATTTCAATATGGCGATGGTTCCCTTCCCGCGCCACGTTGAATCGAGCCGTGACCATTGTTGTAAGTCGGATGAAACCTCGGCAATGGCATCGGCAGCGAAAGTATGCAGTTCGGGATTCTGGTCATACTCCTGACGGTCGCGGATCCTGATGACGACTTTATCGATGTATAATAGTTCACCAAAATCCACACGGAGTGTTTGTTCTTTCAACCGGGCGATGAAGAACGTATTTAAATTCCCATCAAAAAGGTTCCTGTCCCATATACCGCGGTTAACGAACATCGGTTTTTCAAAAAAAACTTTCCTGGCCGCTCTGACTTCTGGAATTTGACTCGGGTCCGAGCGCATGATCGATCGTACTTCAAGGGCGTTGTTATCTGCCGCGTAACATGTCGCTTCGTACAACGCTTCCGCGTCCGGGGGAACAAGGCATCGTGCTAATTCACCGATCTTCCGATGCCATGCCGATCGTAATGGATTTCCGGAAAAATTTACGGTAATGGTTTTTCCTCTCACGAGTGAATTTAGATTTGCGCCATCGATGGTCGCGTTAGTGAAATGATGAGTGCCCGGGCTGAGACGGACCTCTGCTTTACTCCCAGGCATACCCAGCAGACTGACGACGACCGGCTTACCAGGTGTGTCCCGGATAATTTCGTAATCGCATCCTTGTATGCCGATCTCGGAGATCGGTTGTGAAGACGCCAGAACAAGGCAGGATCGGAACGGAAGGACTTCAATATCCACAGACGAACCCCGTGGAAATGTTCCAACGATGGATTCTGAAGGATGAAGTCTCCTAACTTCCACATTTCCACTTCCTTTGAGTCCGATGGTTTCATCTAAGTGTACGGTGTACGTTACGTTATTCCAGGTCAGATTGCGCAGAGTGATGAACCGTGTGGTATCGTTTCCCCGCGAGACAGCGAATGGGCCGTACCGGTTTTCGGGAAGGACCATTCCGTGTACTAAGATGTTTTTATTCCTCTGGTGCAAATTAAATATACGCGCAAGTTTTGGAAATTCATCGTCCCGTAGGAACCATGGGTTCCCGTAAACAGAGGGAGCGAGTAAAAGACCACGATTGAAAGCCTGGAGTACCAGATCATCCTCCCAGAAGTCCAGGCAGGAAGAAAGACATACACCGTGATCCTCCAACCGGCGGGTAAGATCCGGCGGCAGTTCCCTCATTAAAGCCCCGGCTCTGTGATGGGTCGCCGTTCGATTATTGGGCATGAAGACATCAATGTACGTCTCCACTCCTTCCCACAGGGACGTGGTCACAACCGATTCGGCAATACCGAAGTTCACACGATGGCTCTGTACGATGAAGTCGGGACAAAAGGTCCTGCAGGTATTGATCGCCTGCATGAAGACTTTTTGCTTTTCGGGTCTGATCTGTCCGGCGACGGCGTCAACTTTGAAAGCGATGAAGTTATAATCGCGGCAGAGTGAGATCAACATATCCACCCGCGCCTGCTCTTCTTCCGGCGTGGTCCCAAAGCCGTCCGGTCCCATCCACACACCTAAACGTCCTCCGAATTCAGCCGCTTTTTTCACCAGGGGCGTGAAGCCATTGGGGAATTGAATTTTGAATTCCCCGGACTTCATCGTTCCGTAATGGTACGGGATGAGACGTCCGACGCCCGCCGTGTATGGGCCGTCGTCGATGTTTCCGACATCGAGAGAGTAAATGTCCAGCGTCATGCCGTACTCGTCGTGCAGCCATTGGAAAAAATTCATGTTCGTCAGGGTCTGGATTTCTGAAGTACCCTCATACTGACTGTTGATCCAATCAAAATAGTGGGATTTAGAAGGAGTGTTTTGATCCGGTCCGGGAATGACGGTGGCTTTTTCCTGCGCGAACAGCGTGAGAGAGATGTGGGCGAATAAAATGGTATGAATGAGAGTGTATAATGCGGGTCTGACGATATTGATCCGTCTATATCCTGATGAAGTATTGTGCTTCATAGATGGTTATTCCTCAAGAATCATTTCTAGGAGAATGACTATTATCAAATCACCACAGATAACACAAAGTTTCAACACCTAAACACTTCAAGCGTTAAGCTCCCACCTAAAATTTCACTGTTGTGAATGAACGATGAGCGTTAAATTGTCAGCGCCTAAGTGTATCTTCTCTTCTACCAGAGACAAATGACAGCGAGTGTATCTTGTAGCCCCAACGGGAATCGAACCTGTATCTCAGCCCTGAAATAGCTGCGTCCTGAGCCGTTAGACGATGAGGCTGGAGGAATGTTGTATTGAGATGATGAATCCGTATCAAAAGTAGTGAATAAAAGGATGATATTCAAACTGTCGGAAAAGCTGAGGGAT
>CAYGXH010000107.1:0-8360 GCA_964353675.1 uncultured Chlorobiaceae bacterium | reverse complement strand
ACGTTCTTCTGCGTATGTGATTAGCCAGCGAATTGCAAGGGCAATGCTACGATCGGGTCGGACCTCGGTCGGTACCTGATAAGTCGCACCACCAACCCGGCGGGCACGAATTTCCAGAACCGGCTTCACATTATTGATCGCCTTCTTGAATATATCTATGCCTGCGAGATTCTTTGAACGCTTCTCTGCGATGCCAAGCGCATCGTACACGATTTTACGTGCCTGATGTTTTTTACCGCGCTTCAGTACGTTGTTGATAAATCGCGAAACGAGAATGTCGTTGTATTTTGGATCCGGAGAAATTATTCTCCGTGTTGCTGCTTTCTTTCTCATATGATTTTATTGCTTTGGCTTTTTAGCACCGTATTTTGATCTTCCCTGTTTCCGGTCGGTGACGCCTGCGGTATCAAGAGCGCCACGGATAATATGATACCGGACACCGGGAAGGTCTTTGACTCTGCCCCCGCGAACTAAGACAATGGAGTGTTCCTGCAAATTATGACCTTCACCCGGAATGTACGCGGTTACTTCAATTCCGTTTTGAAGCCTGACACGAGCAACCTTCCTGAGTGCAGAGTTTGGTTTCTTTGGTGTTGTGGTATACACTCTAGTGCATACGCCTCTTTTCTGAGGCGACTGCTGAAGCGCCGGCGCCTTACTCTTCCACGTTACCTTCTGTCTACTAAGCCGTACAAGTTGATTAATAGTGGGCAATAATCGCTACTCCTGTATTTTGTCAAAGCTTACAAATATATTAAATTTTTACATCTTTGTCAATATTTTTTATTACGTCGCCGATTTGACCTTTCTTCTGGTCTTTTTCGGCGCTGTTTCTTCCTTTACTGGCTCCGGTTCGGGTACCGGAATTTCGTCCTGTTGCATGACGATGACATTCCTGAACTTTTTCAGACCTGTCCCTGCTGGAATCAGGTGTCCCATGATGACATTTTCCTTCAAACCGAGCAGAAAATCAACCTTCCCTTCAATCGCAGCATCGGTTAGAACCTTGGTGGTTTCCTGGAATGATGCGGCAGAGATAAAGCTTTCCGTTGAGAGCGCTGCTGATGT
Organism: uncultured Chlorobiaceae bacterium; assembly: GCA_964353675.1. Taxonomy (GTDB): domain Bacteria; phylum Bacteroidota; class Ignavibacteria; order UBA10030; family SZUA-254; genus CAYGXH01. Next base: position 7,292 of record CAYGXH010000107.1, on the reverse strand, counting down.
AATCCCCAGAAGAATCGGTTCTGCCGTCGCCGGTTCGGCGTCCCTGTACTCGATTATTTTTTTGCTCTTCTTTCGCAGATCAGCATTCACCTCGCGTACCTTCTTCTTCGCGGCTATCTGTCCGTTCTTCAGCTTGGAGTCCCCTTTACTCGTAACTACAACCTGATCTTTGAGTAACTCATTTTCTTCATTGACGGCATGGATGTCGACGTAATCACCTTCGAGGAATCTTGTATCGCCCGGATCGATGATGCGTAATTTTTGCATCATCTGCCTTACGATAACTTCAATGTGTTTATCGTTGATCTTAACTCCCTGCATCCGGTATACCTCCTGAATTTCATTCACAAGGTATTCCTCAACGGTACCTACACCTTTGATCCGTAGAATATCATGCGGATTAATCGCTCCGTCAGAAAGACGCTCACCGGCGCGGATAACGTCGTTGTCCTGGACAAGGACGTGCTTTCCCATCGGAATCATGTAATGACGTTCATCGAGACGATCGTGACTATTGACAATAATTTCCCGGGAGCCACGACGCTGCGGTCCAAACTTGACTATACCGTCTATCTCCGAAACGATCGCCGGATCCGCCGGACTGCGCGCTTCAAATAGTTCGGTTACACGCGGTAACCCGCCCGTGATGTCTCTGGTTTTTCCGCTTTCCCTCGGTATCTTCACAAGGATGGTCCCGGCCTGTACTTCCTCCCCGTCGTTGACGATGAGGTGAGCGCGCGTCGGGATGATATAACTTCCGATCTTGTTCCCTTCCTTGTTATTAATATTCAGCGTTGGACTCAGCGTCTTTTCCCGTGAATCTATCACAACCTTTTGGATGTGGCCCGTCTGCTCATCAGGTTCTTCCCGGTACGTCGAATTTTCCTTCAGGTCCTGATACTCCACCGTCCCTGCGTGCTCCGAAATAATCACAGCATTATACGGATCCCATTCATATATAATTTCTCCCTTTTTTATGGTCGACCCGTCGCTACTCAGCAATGTTGCACCGTAGGGAACGTCATACTTGGTGAGCATTCGGTTGTCGGAATCGACTATATTAACAACGCCGCTTCGACCCAGGACTATAAGCTTCCCGTCTGCATCTGAGAGCTTGAGTGATTTGATACCATCGTACCGGAGTTTACCATCAAACTTTGAAATAATTTGCGACTGGGTGGCAATCAGACTTGCTGTACCGCCGGTATGGAATGTACGAAGGGTCAACTGAGTGCCCGGTTCGCCGATCGATTGCGCAGCGATGATTCCTACCGGTTCTCCCGGTTCTACGATTTTCGACGTTGTCAGATTTCTGCCGTAACACTTCGCACAAATACCGCGCTTGGCTTCACATGCCAGAACTGAGCGGATTTCAACTGATTCGATGGATGTATCGGAGATCGCAGAAGCCCTTTTCTCATCGATCTCCTCGCCGGCCTGCACTATTACCTTGCCTGAAATGGGATCGACGACTTTTTGTACGGAAACGCGGCCGAGTATGCGTTCCGACAAAGGTTCCTTAACATCCTCACCTTCCTTGAGCGCCCCCGTGTGCACTCCCCGGATTGTTCCGCAATCATCAACCGCGACAATCGCGTCCTGGGCAACGTCTACGAGTCGACGCGTAAGATAACCGGCGTCGGCCGTTTTCAATGCTGTATCCGCCAGTCCTTTTCTTGCACCGTGCGTAGAGATGAAATATTCGAGGATCGATAATCCTTCGCGGAAGTTTGCAACAATAGGATTTTCAATTAATTCGCCCGTCGCGCCCGACATGCTCTTCTGAGGTTTTGCCATCAATCCGCGCATACCCGCAAGCTGCCTCACCTGTTCCCTCGAACCGCGGGCGCCCGAATCAACCATCATAAAGAGAGAGTTGAATCCGTCCCGATCGTGCATAAGCGCTTCAAAGAGCCGCTCCGCAACCCGGTTCGTCGTGCGCGTCCATATATCGATAACCTTATTGTACCTCTCTCCATTGGTGATGTATCCGTTATAATACTGATTCTGGACGTTGTCGACGTCGTGCAGGGCTTTCACAAGGACATCGTCTTTCTCTTTTGGGATAATGACATCGCCAACACTCACTGAAAGACCCGCCTGAGTTGCATAGAAAAATCCTAGTTCCTTTAGATTGTCGAGGAATTCCGCAGTACGAACGTTACCGCATGCACGGAAGACCTGCTGGACGATTTGTATCAGCCGTTTCTTGTTCAGCAGTTCGTCGAGGAAACCAATCTCCTCCGGAACGATCTGATTGAAAATAACCCGCCCCGTCGTGGTTTCAACTATTTTGCCGGCGATTCGCACTTTTATTCTGGCGTGGAGCCCGATTTTTTTTGCATTGTATGCAATGATCACTTCATCGGGAGACGAAAATATTTTTCCTTCGCCGACATCGTTCGCTTTTGATTTCGTTAAATAGTAGCACCCCAGCACCTGATCCTGCGTAGGGTGAACTATAGGCGATCCGTTCGAAGGTGAGAGGATATTGTGACTCGAAAGCATTAGTATCCGAGCTTCGAGCTGGGCATCGAACGACAATGGTATGTGCACTGCCATCTGATCACCGTCAAAGTCAGCATTGAATGCCGTGCAGACCATCGGATGGATCTGAATTGCCTTTCCCTCGACCAGCACCGGCTGAAACGCCTGTATGCCGAGTCTGTGTAGGGTTGGAGCACGGTTGAGGAGCACAGGATGTCCGTCAATGATGTTTTCCAGGATTTCCCAGACCTCCTGTCCTTTTTTATCAACCATCTTCTTTGCGCTCTTGACAGTCTTCACCAGACCACGCTCAATCAGTTTTCGGATGATGAAAGGTTTAAAGAGTTCCACTGCCATGTCTTTCGGAAGACCGCACTCGTGCAACTTCAATTCCGGACCTACAACGATGACGGAACGGCCGGAGTAATCCACCCTTTTTCCTAAAAGATTCTGGCGAAAGCGCCCCTGCTTACCCTTCAGCATGTCCGAAAGCGATTTGAGTGCGCGGTTGTTATCGGACCTGACTGCGTTTGCTTTTCTCGAATTATCGAACAGAGAGTCGACCGCCTCCTGTAGCATCCGCTTTTCGTTCCGGAGGATGACCTCCGGCGCTTTAATTTCGATGAGTCTTCTTAATCGATTATTTCGGATGATAACCCGCCGGTATAGATCATTGAGGTCGGAAGTCGCAAAACGTCCGCCCTCGAGCGGAACGAGTGGACGAAGTTCGGGAGGAATGACCGGGATAACATCGAGCACCATCCACTCGGGTTTATTGACCGACCTGTCATCACGCTCGCGGAACGCTTCCACGACCGCGAGTCGTTTGAGATATTCCTGTTTCTTCTGTACAGACACCTCGGTCTGAATCACGGCGCGTAAATCCGCAGAGAGCGCTTCCACGCCGACCCGTTTCAGGAGCTCCTTTATGGCTTCCCCTCCGATTTTGGCAATAAACTTCCGCTCATCCGTATCTTCCAGATGTTGATTTTTTTCCGGAAGTGATGCCAGAATATCATAGTACTGTTCTTCGGAAAGAAGGACCATTTTCTGCAGACCGGTTGTACCGGGCTGAACGACGACATACGATTCGTAATAAATGATTCTTTCGAGATCCTTGCCGCTGAGGCCGAGGATGTTGCCAATCTTCGACGGAGTTGACCGGAAATACCATATATGGACGATCGGTACTGCGAGAGAGATGTGTCCCATCCGTTCACGGCGGACACTCTTCTGGGTTACTTCAACACCGCATCGATCGCAGATAATGCCTTTGTAGCGGATCCTCTTATACTTTCCGCAGTGACATTCCCAATCACGCACCGGTCCGAATATTTTTTCACAAAATAGACCATCCTTCTCAGGCCGAAATGACCTGTAGTTAACAGTCTCGGGTTTCGTTACCTCGCCGTGCGATCTGGAGAGGATGAGGTCCGACGAAGCCAGACTGATGGTGATCTTTGAAAAGTTTTTCTTTATTAGATTTTCATGCGACATGAATGCCATGGGACGTTCTCCAAATTCATACTATTCTATCTTTACATCGAGACCTAGGCCCATGAGTTCCCTCACCAGGACATTGAAGGACTCCGGTACATTGGGTTCGGGTAGATTATCACCTTTGACGATTGCTTCGTAAAGCCGCGCACGTCCGTAAACATCGTCGCTCTTCACAGTGAGTATTTCCTGCAGTGTATTTGCGGCTCCGTATGCTTCCAGCGCCCAGACCTCCATCTCACCGAACCGCTGTCCGCCGAATTGCGCCTTACCGCCGAGCGGTTGCTGCGTAATTAGTGAATAGGGACCAATGGAACGGGCATGTATTTTATCGTCGACGAGGTGCGACAGTTTCATCATGTAGATGTAGCCGACCGTTACTTCCTGATCGAAAGCTTCGCCTGTCCGGCCGTCATACAGCACTGCTTTTGAATTTTGATTTAAACCTGCTTTTTCCATCTCACTCCTGACATCCTCCCACGTTGCACCGTCGAATATAGGAGATGAGTACCTGGTACCGAGCACTTTGCCGGCCCATCCGAGCGCTGTTTCGAAGAGCTGGCCGAGGTTCATCCGGGAGGGTACTCCCAGCGGATTCAGGACGATGTCTACCGGCGTACCGTCGATCATAAACGGCATGTCTTCCTGCGGGACAACTTTCGCCACAACGCCCTTGTTGCCGTGCCTGCCGGCCATTTTATCGCCGACCGACAGCTTTCTCTTTTTAGCTACATAAACTTTCGCCAGCTGAACGATTCCCGAAGGAAGTTCGTCGCCGAGCATAATCTTGGTTTTTTCGTGCTTGTAATATTCCTCTGTATCCTTTTTCTTCTCCTGATAGTTCTCAAAGATCTTCGTAACGAGAGAATTTTTCCGCTTATCCTCCACCCAATCCGAGTAAAAATCAAGCTTTTCCAGGTTGCTGAGTTCAAGGAAGGTTTCGTGTTTAAGCTGTGTACCGCCGCGGATGACAGCATCGCCTGCAGTATTACGAATTGTAAGCGCTTTTTCTCCATCGAAAAGAATGCCTAGTTTCTTCGCAAAGTTCTCATACAGCTCGTCGAGCGCTTTCCGCAAAGCTTTATCGAGATGCTCACCAAGGCGTTTTTCCTCTTTTCTCGATTCGGAATCTTTCTTTTTACGGCTGAAGAGTTTTGTGGCGATGACGATCCCCTTCATGCCGGGCGGCGCCTTCAGAGATGCGTCCTTCACATCGCCGGCTTTTTCGCCAAAAATTGCCTTGAGGAGTTTCTCCTCCGGTGTCGATTCTGTCTCACCTTTCGGGGTGATCTTACCGATAAGGATGTCTCCTTCAATTACTTCCGCACCGACCCGCACAACACCGTTTTCGTCTAAATCTTTCACCGCCTCTTCGCTCACATTCGGAATTTCCCGCGTGAGTTCCTCCTCGCCCCGCTTGGTATCGCGTACCTGAAGATCAAATTCCTCTATGTGGAGAGAGGTGTATATATCTTCTGAGACAAAACGGTCGTTGACGACGATTGCATCCTCAAAGTTATACCCCCTCCACGGCATGAATGCAACGAGAACGTTGCGACCGAGAGCCAACTCACCCTTGTCGGTGGCACAGCCGTCGACGAGGATATCTCCCTTTTTCACGCGTTGCCCCGGATTAACAACGGCACGCTGGTTAATGGTCGTATCCTGGTTCGTCCGGAAAAACTTTACTAACGAATACTCAACGCGTTTCTTATTTTCAAAGCTGAGGAGCGCTTCCGTGCTCGCTTCATCGATGTCATAGTTTACGACAATTGTATCCGAATCAGCGTATTCGACGGTTCCATTCCGTTCCGAAACGATCATCGTTCGGGCATCGCGCGCGACTTTCGCTTCCAATCCTGTACCGACGATTGGAGTTTCGGGTCTAAGAAGCGGTACCGCCTGTCGCTGCATGTTGGAACCCATCAGTGCGCGGTTTGCATCGTCGTGCTCTAGGAATGGAACCAGGGCAGCCGCAGCGCTCACGATCTGATTTGGTGCGACGTCGATATAATGCACCTCATCGGGCTTGACCACGGGGTAATCACTCTGAAAGCGGGCTTTCACGCGGTCTGTAAGGAACTTTCCTTTCTCATCGACTTGATTGTTCGTCTGCGCTATTGTATAGACATCCTCCTTTTCGGCAGTCATATATTCGATATCCTCAGTCGCACGTCCGCCTTTAACTTTACGGTATGGTGTTTCGAGGAAACCGAACTCATTGACGCGCGCGTGGATGCACATGGATGATATCAAACCGATATTGGGTCCTTCCGGTGTTTCGATAGGACAGAGGCGGCCGTAATGTGTATAGTGAACGTCACGGACTTCGAAGCCGGCGCGTTCGCGTGTCAGCCCGCCCGGACCTAGAGCGGACATGCGCCGCTTGTGTGTGATTTCCGCCAGCGGATTGGTCTGATCCATGAATTGAGAAAGCTGATTCGTTCCGAAGAAAGCGTTGATGACGCTTGTGATGGTTCGGGCATTAATCAAATCCTGCGGTGTTATCTTTTCCTGATCACGCAGGCTCAGCCGTTCGCGTATGGTCCTTGACATCCTCGCAAGACCAATGTTGAACTGTTGACCGATCTGCTCACCCACCGTCCGTACGCGCCTGTTTCCCAGGTGATCGATGTCGTCGACCGTCTTCTTTCCCTGCTGGAGGTCGATCAGGTAATTAATGATGGCTATGATGTCATCTTTTGTCAGTGTCGTTGTTGAGGGCGGTATCTCCAGAGCCAGCTTTGCGTTCATCCTATACCTGCCGACATCTCCTAGATCGTAGCGCTTCTCGTTGAAAAATAGCCGATCGAAAAGATTCTTTGCCGTCTCGAGGTCGGGCGCCTCCCCGGACCGCAACTGCTGATAGATCGCATTGAGCGCTTCTTCACCGGATCTTGCGATATCCTTAGAAATCGTATTAGCGATGACGGAACTTTCTCCGGAGCTGTCATACTTCAGAAACCGAATCTTTTTGATTTCTGATTTCTTCACTTTCTTGAGTACTTCTTCCGTGAAAGCAGTATCTTTGCTGATGAAAATTTCGCCGGTCTTTTTATCGATGACGTCGCTGCAGACGGTCCTGTCGAGAAATTCTTTTAAGTTGACTTTATGCGGATCTACCTCTTCCACAAGGTTGAAAAGCTGGAGAATCTCATCATCGGAGGAATACCCCAAAGCGCGGAGGAGAGTTGTCACAGGGAACTTTTTCTTGCGGTCGATGTAGACATACATCACATTGCTGATATCTGTTGTGAACTCCACCCATGAACCGCGGAATGGAATTATCCTTGCAGTGTAGATCGGCA
>CAYGXH010000106.1:0-8420 GCA_964353675.1 uncultured Chlorobiaceae bacterium | reverse complement strand
ACAAAAACTAAGCTCGGCAACAGTGAAATAAAAGGTATTGTTGAGACGATTGTCGGAGATCAGCTTACGGTGTGGCTCGATGAGAATCCGACAGATGCGCGCCGGATCATCGACAAATGTCTGCGTGCGGCGGAAGGGAGAGAAGCTGCTCGGAAGGCGAGGGATATCGCGCGGAGAAAAAGCGCGCTTGGGACCTCAAGTCTTCCCGGAAAACTTGCCGATTGCTCAATCAATGAACCGGAGCACTGTGAGCTCTATATAGTTGAGGGAGATTCAGCAGGAGGAAGTGCAAAGCAGGGGAGAGACAGGCGGTTTCAGGCGATATTGCCGATCAAGGGTAAAATTTTAAATGTTGAAAAAGCCCGGCTTCACAAAATACTCGAAAACGAGGAAATCCGTGCGATATTCACGGCAATAGGAACTGGCGTGGGTGAAGACTTCGACGCTACGAAAATCCGGTACGGGAAAATAATACTCATGTGCGACGCCGACGTCGACGGCTCTCACATTCGCACGCTGCTGCTGACACTCTTCTTCCGGTATATGAAAGAACTTGTCGAGCTGGGTCATGTATACATCGCCCAACCGCCGCTTTTTAAAGTCAAGAAGGGAAAGCAAGAGCTGTATGCGTATGACGATGACGAGCGGGAGGAAATAATCAAACGTATGAAAAGCGAGAAGAAAACAGGTAAGAGCGGAACAGGCGACAGCGCGCCTGTTATTGCCGGGGAAGAAGTTGTAACGTCAGACGGTGTGGCAGTGTCCAGATTCAAAGGGCTTGGCGAAATGAATCCGGAACAGCTGTGGTTTACAACTATGAATCCAGAAACGCGCACCGTTCTCCAGGTAACGATAGAGAACGCAGCAGACGCTGACCGGACATTCTCGATTCTCATGGGAGATGAAGTTGAACCGCGGCGGGAATTCATAGAAAAGAATGCCAAGTACGTTCGCAATCTGGACGTGTAACACAGTTAGCATTTTGTGGTAAGAAAACTCAAGAGGAACAGATGGCTGGAGTGAATGAAAAGATAATCCCTGTAGATATCGAAGAAGAAATGAAGGGTTCGTACATCGATTACGCGATGAGCGTAATCGTTGCGCGCGCACTGCCCGATGTCCGCGACGGTATGAAACCAGTTCACAGGCGAGTATTGTTCGGTATGCACGAACTTGGCCTTCCAAGCAATCGACCCCACAAGAAAAGCGCACGCATTGTTGGAGAGGTTTTAGGTAAATATCACCCCCACGGCGATACCGCTGTCTACGATACCATGGTCCGAATGGCGCAGGACTTTTCCCTCCGGTACCCGCTTGTTGACGGGCAGGGAAATTTTGGCTCGATCGACGGCGATGCCCCTGCAGCAATGCGTTACACCGAAGTTCGGCTCTCCCGCATCGCAGAGGAAATGCTAAAAGATCTTGAGAAAAATACTGTCACATTTCTGCCAAACTTCGATGATACATTAAAAGAGCCGTCGGTCCTTCCGGCGATGGTACCCAATCTACTACTCAACGGTACCTCAGGAATTGCGGTCGGAATGACAACAAATATCCCGCCGCATAATCTTACCGAAGTTATAGACGGCTGTGTGGCAGTCATAGAATCACCGGTGCTCCCAGACGAGAAGCTATTCAAAATCATCAAGGCGCCTGATTTTCCCACGGGCGGCCTTATCTATGGATACGAAGGCGTGCGCGATGCCTATAAAACTGGCAGGGGACGCATCGTCGTACGTGCAAAAGTAAACATCGAGACGGGCCGCGCAGACCGGCAGGCAATCGTTGTCACTGAAATACCGTACCAGGTGAACAAGTCGGTGCTCATAGAAAAAATTGCGGATCTTGTCCGGGATAAGAAGATCGAAGATATATCGGATATCCGCGACGAATCCGACAAGGACGGACTGAGAGTCGTAATAGAACTCAAGAGGGACGCGAATGCCTCCGTAGTTCTGAACAATCTCTACAAGCACACACAGATGCAGACCACCTTCGGCGTGATTATGCTTGCGTTAGTGGATGGAAGGCCACAGATACTTCCTCTCCGGCACATGATCGATCACTTCGTAAAACACCGGAACGAAGTGATTGTGCGGAGAACAAAATATGAACTTGCAGAAGCCGAGAAAAGAGCTCACATCCTAGAAGGATATATAATTGCGCTCGACAATATCGATGAAATCGTAAAGCTTATCAAGAAGTCGAAGGATGTACCGACTGCTCAGGAAGGGCTGATGAAGCGCTTCAAGCTATCGGAAATCCAGGCTAAAGCGATTCTCGATATGCGGCTACAGCGACTGACCGGACTCGAGAGGAAGAAGGTAGAAGAGGAATACAAGGAAACGATAAAACTCATCGAGAAACTTAAATCGATTCTTGCCAGCAAGAAGCTCCAACTGCAGATCATCAAAGATGAGCTTTTTGAGATAAAGAAAAAGTACGGTGATGACCGTCGTACCGAAATCATCTACAAGGCGGAGGAATTCAGCGTTGAGGACATGATCGCGGAAGAGGACGTCGTCATAACGATCAGTCACGGCGGATTCATCAAGCGATTTCCGGTTTCAGGTTACCGCAGGCAGGCACGCGGCGGGAAAGGTGTCACCGGCGCCACAACAAAGGAAGATGATTTCATCCAACATATCTTCATCGCGTCAACACACGACTACATTCTCTTCTTCACAGACGCGGGGAAATGCTATTGGCTCAGGGTTCATGAAATCCCCGAAGCCGGGAAAATGGCAAGAGGAAAATCGATCGTAAATCTGATTGCAAAGAACGCCAACGAAAATATCGCCGCATATGTACCCGTCAAGGAATTCGACGAGAAGCTCTATGTCGCGATTGTGACGGAGAGAGGATTAATTAAGAAAACGTCGCTTGCCGAATATGCGAATATCAGGCGGTCGGGTATTACCGCGATTTCACTCCGGAAGGGGGATTGCGTCATGGATGTCAGATCAACGGATGGGACGCAGGACGTTATTATCGGAACGTACAAGGGAATGGCTATACGGTTCCATGAGCGCGAAGCGCGGCCCATGGGACGGACATCGATGGGTGTTCGGGCCGTGAAACTCAATAAAGACGACAGAGTGATAGGTGCAGTTGTTATCAAGCGCCGCAGTACGTCTATATTGGTCGTTGCCGAGAATGGATTCGGAAAAAGGAGTGAACTCGACGAATACCGCGTAAGTCACCGCGGCGGAAAGGGAGTTATCACATTCCGTGTCACCGAAAAAACCGGCAACATGGTTGCGATTAAGGAAGTGCTGGGGAACGACGACATCGTAGTTGTAACGACACAGGGTGTAATTATTCGTCAGCCGGCAAAGACGATTAGAGTGGCAGGGCGGAACACGCAGGGTGTGCGGCTCATACGTCTGGAGAGCAATGACAAAATTGCCGATACGGCAGTGGTCCCGGCGGAGGAAGATGTTGACATCGCCTACGCTGCTTCGGAGGACAACAAAGCGCCGGCACGGACAAAGGGAGAGCCCGCTTCACTGGTGGCACAAAGTAAGAAGAAGGGCAAAAAGTAATCAGTTTAGATTGAAAACGTTGGCATCAGGAATGTAAACTTACTTCCTTTTCCGACTTCCGATTCAGCAAAAATTTTCCCGTTATGCGCTTCAACAATACTCCGACAAATCAACAATCCTAAACCGGTCGTCTTACGTTCAGGAAGCTTGCCGTCGATGAATATCTGATTCTTATCAAAGAGGAGAGGGATCATTTCCATAGGTATCCCGACGCCGTTATCGGCAATGGAAACCAAGATATATTCACGTTGTTCAGCTTCTTCGGAAAAGGTCTTTACAGAAACGTTAACGTTAATCAAACCGCCACCGGCTGTATACTTGAGCGCATTATCCAAAAGGTTGCTGATGACCTGTTCTATCTTTGCAGGGTCAACCTCCACAGTGGGGATATTTCCGGTAACATCTACAGTGAGAGTTATCTTTTTCGATTCAGCCTGGAGTTGATATCGTGAGCAAATTATAGGAATGACCTCATCCAGATTGGTAGGAAACTTTTCAAGCTCCACTCGTCCCGATTCAAACATACTCAGGTCTATCATATCATTAAGTATCGCATCCATAGTACAGATGGCGCTGTCGATGCCTACAAGTATGCTCCGCTGCTGATCGGTCAGTTTCCCCGTAGATTCTTGTTCGATGAATTCAACGGAAGATTTAATTGTCCGCAGCGGTGTCAGTAAATTATAGAGAAGTTTTGAGGTAAAAGCCGACTGTAACTCTTTAATTTTCACTTCTGCGAGATGGGCTCTAAGAAAATTTCTCACGCGGTTTAGCAATTCTTCCAGCGGTTGAACTTTGGATAGGAATTCCTTCGCTCCGAGCTTGATAGCCTGCACTGCAATATTAATTTCCTGCGAGCCGGTTAGCATTATGCAATCTGTTGTGGGGGCCTCTTTCCGCAGGATTTCAAGTACTTCGATGCCGCCCATCCTAGGCATACGGACATCCAGCAAGGCGAGGTCGAAGGAAAACTGGCGTGCGAGTTGAACGGCCTCTTCTCCGTCCCGCGCCTGCGTAACGGCATACCCCTCTGCTTCCAGCGCATCTGCTATGAGTTTCCTGAAATCGTCCTCGTCGTCAACGACGAGCAGTCGTGGCTTCTGGTCCTTAGTCATACATTCTTCTCATGCGGGTTTTTAACCTTTAAACGTAGAGAAATTCACAGTAAAAATCAACAACAGTTGTTAGTCAAACCTCCGACATTTTACAGGTTTAATCTGAGATAAATGTCGGAGGTTTTGCCCGTTTATTCGTTCTTCGATAGTTGTACTGTCGAAGTACAACCATTTTAGAGTTTTACTCTATGATCGTTTTTTGAGGTATGGATCGCAAATGAATCTCAGCTTTCAAACCCCTCCCCTCGGGTGTACTCCAAACCCCCTCTATAATCTCCCCCTCCGAAAGGGGAGATGCCGTCCTGCCATCTACCTCGACTCCCTGCCCACCGATCTCATCTCTATAATAAGCGGTCAGGTGGGCGCTCAGGATCACGGCGGGATATTCGGGATCTCGCTTTTAGGACCTTTGTCCAGCCGATTCCTCAATCTGCTAAATGAGCGTGCGGAATTCCTCTCTTGCGCATTCCTGAAATTTTTTTAAAATTTAAAGGATGTGTCGGATTTCATAGAGTAATCAGAAAAATTGTCTATTTCCAAGTATTACATATTGATTTTGAGGATACTAAATAATATAATGCCACCAATTCCACTCTTGTCCTACGCGGGAAAGGATTACTAATAAACGAATGAAATCCAAGAGGCAGAAATGTAATATGCCGGCATTACTATTTTTAATACCGGCGTTCGCCCTGCATCATAACTATCTCAATCCCTCAACCATTATCCGTTATCAATTGCCGGGGATTGTAGGTCGGTATGACATTCCGACCTACATGGTCACATTAAAAATCTACAATATGTTGGGTCAGGAAGTTGCAACATTGGCGGATGAGCAACATGAAACTGGTTATAAATCAGCGGAGTGGAACGCAGGCAATTATCCGTCGGGGGTATATGTATATAGGCTAAATGCAGAGGTGGAAGGGGAAATGGTATCGTTTGTGAAGAAACTGGTGCTTGTGAAATGGCAGGTTGTGGAGTCGATGGGTCCACTTATCTTGCAGAGTCGACTAGTCAGACTTCCGAAATCTACAGGGGAAAATCCGTGTCAGATTTCGGAAATATGCAATTTATGGATGTAAGTAAATAAACAATCATATGACTGATACCGGCCAGAGCGATACGGTAAAGTTGCAAAAAGCTTATCAAGCGCTTTCACAAAATGATTTCGTTACAGCGCGTCAAATTCTACAGGAGGTTGTTGCTAATGCTCCTTCGGAGTATGAATACAGCTACCGCGATCAGGGCACGCTCTATATAAGATTCTGGACGCTGGAGGAGTTCATGCAACATGTTACAGAAACAGAGCCGGAGGCGCGTAAGGATATCGTGTGGATGCAGAGCGTCTACCCGCCGGCTTATTATTACCTCGCTGTTCTCGATGTAACTGAGGAAAAATACGAAAGCGCGGTTTCAAACCTTGAAAAAAGTCTGAAACTCGAACTTGACCAACCGTTGTCATTTTGCGAACTGGGTTTTATTCTGGGCTATATGGGCAAACATGAACTATCGCTTGCCCTCTATGAAAGAGCCCTGACCTCACGATCTCATATTACAACAAGCGCAAAGGCAAAAGCCCTGCGGGGCAAGGGCGTCCAGCTTATCGAACTCGGAAGAATGGAAGAGGCCGAAGTTTGTTTGCAGGATTCACTCAGGCTGGAACCGGACAATGAACTCGCGTATAATGAACTCATATATATTTCTAAATTAAAACTAGGAGACGCTCCATCACCGTCCATCGGTCTGGAGAGAAGAGAAGTCCCTGTAAATTTGTGTTCGTCATGCGGGAAAGAACTGGGAACTGAGGGTGCGGTATTCAATAAGAAGGGAAAACTAATATATCTTTGCAAGAGGTGCGTGGGAATATTTGCATGATAGGGAATAATTTATATTTTATTACTAATCATCATGATAAATCATGGTGGAAGAGCGAATCGCATACTAGAGGAAGTAGTCAATAACACCACAATTTATTGTGGTGCCTTGGAAAACTAATAACACGTAACCATTTTAATGGTTTACAACCGGGAGGCAGTATGTTACATTCCTATATTAAGGTATACATCCATCTCATCTGGGGTACAAAAGAACGTAATAAATTTCTGAGAAAGTCCGTTAGGTCAGAGGTGGAACAACATCTTTTACAAAATGCAATCGAGAAGAAAATTTTAATCGATGCATTGAATATACAAATTGATCATGTACATTTGCTGATTAAACTGTCAAGTGATCAGAGGATTGATGATATCGTGAGATTACTGAAAGGCGAATCGTCGTACTGGATAAATGATATGGAAATTATTGCAGAGAAGTTCAGCTGGCAACGGGGATATGCAGCCTTCTCTGTCAATCCGATGGAACTGGATGCTATCAGATGGTACATAAAGAATCAGGATGAGCACCATCGGCAAAAGACGTTCGCCGAGGAATATGGATCAATTCTTAAAGAACATGGATTCTCCATTCCGGAAACCGATGAATCGGTTAGAAGCTAATCTTCGTTTTTCTAAACACCATGATGAATCATGGTGCATGAGCCGGCGCTCACATGCGCCACAATTTATTGTGGCGAAAAAGGGAGATTAAACACCACAATTTATTGTGGTGTTAAGGAAAATTAAAAAACACACAACCATTTTAATGGTTTATAGCTACATTACTATAAACCGATGAATCGGTTGGTAGTTAATCCTCTATTATTCTAGTCAACATGATGAATCATGGTGCATGAGCCGGCGCTCACATGCGCCACAATTTATTGTTGTGACTAGAAAATAACTACAGATTAACCACTTTATTAGAAGCTAAACTTTGATTTTCTTAACGCTATGATGAATCATGGCATTAATCAGAGGTATGAGTCAGACTTCCGATTTCTATCCAGCTATAACTGGGTCAGAAATCGGAAGTTAACTGGTAAGGTTTACAACGCCTGCAATTTTTCCTTAACTCGCCTTGCGTACGGACTTGCGGGGAATTTTTGCAGGAGGATTTCGTATTCTTCCTTTGCCTTCGCCTTATTACCCATTGCGTAATAGCTGTTGGCAATCATGACCTGGGATTCATCCTTCTTTTCGGAAATTCTGAAACCGAATACCTTCCGGAAATGATCAACCGCTTCCCTGTATTTTCTGCTTCCGTATGCACACTCGCCGAGCCAGTAATGACAGTTGTCCTCCAGTCGCTCAGAAACACCGGCGCTAAGTATCTGCTGAAGGAGAATGGAGGCCTGTTCGTACTGACGAGAGTTGAAAAGCAATAGCGCTTGCTGATAACTCACGCGCGGATCTGTGACCGGCGGGGTTTCAGCCGCTTTTAATTTCTCGTTGCAGTCGGCAAGCTGTGTTTCAAAATCTGCGCTCTTCGCAACAGCAGTCCTGTTGTCCTGTTCAAGCGTCGAAATCTGCTTTTTAAGAACGCTGTTCTCCGTCTTGAGTCCGTTCAGTTCCTGCTGAAGAAGCTCCGTTGCGCTCGGCGGAGGTGGTATTTCTTCTTTCTCCGCCTCTTCGGTTGTTCCGCAACCGCTGAGAAGAAAGGAGCCGATAAGGAGCAGGAACAGCAATCCGCGAAACAAAGATATGCTGCGCATATGCATCGCTCAGTACTTGTTAAACTGGTTGTGAATAATTAATTCAGTGGGTCTCGGCTAATGTAGATAAAATGTATTTCAAAGTCAAATAAAAAGCAAGACGAATTGCCCAAGTGTAATACCCCATTAGAAATGTCATGAAATAGCCCCAATAGAAATGTCAGTATA
>CAYGXH010000105.1:0-8541 GCA_964353675.1 uncultured Chlorobiaceae bacterium | reverse complement strand
CGCAAAACAGAAAGTAATGATTTTATCGGAATTATATCTCGTATCGATCGAGGGTTTGAAAATCATTACTTTCTGTTTTGCGATTTGGGCACGCCGTAACCGACGGATAAGTTCCTCTGTCTTACCGCTGTACATACATCCGCAGATTACCTCGATCCAGCCGGTTTTGTGAATCATTGTATGAAGCGTAGCGGTTTCCATTTATATTTCATTTTTTATTATGATAGAGCGATTTATTCCCAAATGGAAATGGAAAAAGCATACTGAGTTGTATCACGACGATGCGGTTTTTATTATCGGTGAGAACGATATCAATATCACCGGCAAGATCGTGGAGTACCTGCCGGCACGCGCCGCATGGCGGGATTGGTGATGTTCCTTCTGAACTTATTGCGATCGCTCTGAATTTTCTTTTTCCTTCGGAAATTGCTTTGAATATTGCTGTCCGTTCTGCGCAAATCGTCAATCCGAAGGAGCTGTTTTCAATGTTACAACCCGTATAAATTTCACCGTCATTCGTAAGGAGTGCCGCACCTACTTTCATGGAAGAGTAGGGTGAGTACGAATATTTCTGAGCTTTCTTTGCCGAATCTACAAGTCGTCGGTAGTTCATACGTTGCATCACGATGTAAAATTTAAAAAAATATAGAAAAATGGCGACTGAGAATCAAGAGTTGAAGTTGAAGCCCGGATTTCCTATATTTTTCACAGCTCTATCAGATATGAATTGAAAGCACGCATTACATCCTTATGGAAGAAAAAGGGAATTCGGAGAATATTCCTTGCGGGGATTATTCTCTTCGTTCTTTTCATTCTCATCAATGATTATCTCCTTCCGTTGTACGTAAACATCGGAGGCGTGGCGACTATTCCATACGTCGTCGGGATGAAATATGAGGATGCTTTTGCAGTTCTCGATTCGCTCGGTTTTGAACCGAAAAAGGGCGATGCTCGTCTGGATAAGGAGCAACCCACAGGAGTAGTAATCATACAGAATCCTCCGGCAGGCTCTGCTGTCAAGCTGGGGAGGCGCGTATACCTCACGCTCAGCGCCGGCGAGATACAAGTTGCAGTACCGAATCTCAGGGGAAGAACTCTTCGTGATTCCAAGTTTGCTTTGGAGCGAGTGGGATTAAAGCTTGGTGCGGTGGAGTATCAGCAATCTGACGAATATCCGCCGAATACAGTAATGGAACAGAAAATTTCCCCTGGTGCAAAGGTGAAGAGAGATATCTATGTTTCGATCGTGATCAGCACCGGAAACACGACCGACAAAATATCTGTTCCGGATCTGACTTCAAAATCGGTCAGCGCTGCAGTTGAAATTTTGAAAAGTACGGGATTGGATATTGGAAATATTTCTTACATCGTATCACCCGATCTTCTGCCCAACACAATTGTCGATCAATACCCCAGGGCAGGGGAGATGGTCGGCCGCGGACAAACCATCGATCTGATCGTTGTCCGTGAAGGCGATCATCCCAAAGACTATTATGAAAACTGAGGAACGGATATGCCATCATTGAAAATTGCACCTTCGCTGTTATCAGCAAACTTTGCTCGACTTTCGGAACAGATAAAACTCATCGAAAAAGGAAAAGCCGACTGGCTTCACCTCGACATCATGGATGGGCATTTCGTGCCTAATATTACTTTCGGTCCGCTAGTGGTTCGGTCAATTCGTCCAATAACGAAACTTCCGCTTGATGCTCACCTCATGGTGGAAAATCCTGATCGTTTCATTGATGATTTTAAGAACGCCGGTGTTAATCATATTACTGTGCACGTAGAAGGTTGTACGCATCTTCACCGCACCATTCAAAAAATTAAAAAGCATGGACTGAAAGCCGGAGTCAGTCTTAATCCTGCAACGCCTGCAATTTCATTGAGAGAGATATTACCTTTCATTGACCAGGTACTCGTCATGAGCGTCAATCCGGGATTTGGCGGACAAACATTCATCCGGCAATCCCTGAGGAAAATACAGGAGATTGGTATGATGGCCGATGCTATCGATAAAAAAATCGACATTTCTGTGGATGGCGGTATTGATGAGAGTAATGCTTCGGAGATCGTTGCCGCAGGTGCTACAGTTCTCGTGGCCGGATATACTATTTTCGCAAAAAAGAACATATCTCAGGCAGTAAAAAATCTACGTAAGGCTGCGATGGGTAAGTAAATACCTTCGATTGAATAGATGAGGAAGGAACATGCCAGATGGTAGAACCAGACAATGAACTTCGATTACATATCAGGAATGTTCCTGATTTTCCCAAAAAAGGCATCGTATTCAGGGATATAACGCCTCTTCTCATGAATCCGGATGCTTTCCGCATAGCAATCGAAACATTTTACAAAAAATATAAAGGGATCCGGATCGATAAGGTTCTAAGTGTTGAATCACGCGGATTCATATTTGGAAGTGTTCTTGCATACAGACTCGGTGTTGGTTTTATCCCGATCCGTAAGCCGAATAAACTCCCTGCGGAGGTTATTAGGGAAGAGTATCAGCTCGAATACGGAAAAGATGCACTCGAGATTCATAAAGATGCAATTCAACCTGGAGACAGAGTTCTTGTGGTTGACGACCTGCTAGCAACAGGAGGGACAGCCCTAGCAACCTGCAGGCTTGCTGAACGTCTTGGCGGTACGATCGCAGGAATTGCATTCCTCGTTGAGTTAACATTTTTAAACGGTCGAAATAAGTTAGAGAAATACGATATCTTTTCTATTCTGAAATACGATTCGGAATAAGCCGAGAACTAAAAGATCTGTCATTTGTCATTGGTCAGTAGTCATTAGTTCTTTTTGTTTTACTCAATGCTCTTTGCTCACACCCCACATCTCATTGCTCTACGCTCTCTGCTCTAAGCTCTATGCTAATAATATTTGCTATTTAAATTTGAATACCTTATATTATAAGGCATAAGATATCATTAACCTTATTATATACACATTCATACCGCTACAACATAATATAGTTTAAAGGGATATTTCGTGGATGATATAGATATAAAAATACTCGAGATTTTGCAGATTCAAGGACGGACGAAACGGAACGAACTCGCCGACAAGATTGGCCTGTCATTGCCGTCGGCAAGTGAGCGTCTGAGGAAATTGGAGGAAAGTAAATATATCGTCGGTTATGCAGCAATTGTCGATTACAGAAGGCTGGGGAAAGATATTACCGCATTTATCTCTGTCATAATAGATTCCTCGAAGCATTACCAGAGTTTCATCGATCATGCAGCTGCTCAGGAGGAAATTCTCGAGTGCCATGCCATTACAGGTGAAGGATCGCATCTGCTTAAAGTGCGAACCGAAAGTACGATTACACTCGAAAAACTGCTTTCCAGAATCCAGTCGTGGCCCGGCGTAACAGGAACTAGAACGAGTCTAGTATTATCAACATCAAAAGAAACATCCAGAATTAAAATTCATAATCCGCATTAACATCGTACGAGGAACAATCCATGGTTCATAAAAGAGGTACCGGTCAACAAGTTACTAAAACTAACGAACTACTCGCACGGGCAGATAGCGACCGTGTAAAATTTATTCACCTGCAGTTTACGGATCTGAACGGTCTCCTTAAAGGTGTGACAATTCCCCGCACGAAATTAGAAACTGCGCTCGAAGATGGAGTGTGGTTTGACGGGTCATCCATTGAGGGTTTTACCAGGATTTATGAAAGTGACATGTACCTCAAACCGGATCCGAATACGTATGCTGTTATTCCATGGACGAAGATGAATCCGGAAGAAGAGATAGTAGCGCGATTCATGTGCGATGTGTACATGCCCGACAGAAAACCATTTGAGGGGGATCCGAGATATATATTGAAAAGACAGCTAGATCGTGCTGAGAAATTGGGATACGTTTTCAATGTCGGGCCGGAATTAGAATTTTTTCTCTTTCGGAAAGAAAACCATAAACTTCTTCCTCTTCCGCATGACAATGCAGGATACTTCGATCAGACAACCGATTTAGCAATGGATATTCGTCAAAAGATGACTACCGCCTTGTACGAATTCGGTATCGATGTTGAAGCATTGCATCACGAAGTTGCAGTGGGACAGCATGAAATCGATTTTAGATACTCTGACGCTCTTACTATCGCAGACCAGGCAAGCACGATGAAATTTACGCTGAAGTGGATCGCCGCACATCACAATCTCCACGCGACGTTTATGCCAAAGCCGATTATGGGAATTAACGGATCCGGAATGCACGTTCACCAGAGCATTTTTAACCAGGAAGGGAAAAATCTATTTTATGATGCGAAAGATAATTATCACCTTTCAAACCTGGCGAAATATTTCATACAGGGACAACTAACACACATAAAAGCTATGAACGCCATCCTCAATCCAACCATCAATTCGTATAAGCGGCTCGTTGTCGGGTACGAAGCGCCGGTCTACATCGCATGGGGTCAGCGCAACAGATCGGCTCTTATACGGATACCTCTGTACACACCCGGTCGTGAAAAATCTGTTAGAACTGAATTAAGATGTCCCGATCCTTCCGCAAATCCATATTTGGCATTCGCCGTCATGCTCGCCGCAGGCCTGGATGGAATTCGCAAGAAAAAACTTCCGCCTCACCCCGTCGAGGAAAACATTTATGATTTCTCACGGGAAGAAGCACGCGAACGAAGTATTGATATCCTCCCCAGGGATATCACTGAGGCGCTCGATAACCTGGAACGGGACGAAGTTATACGGGAAGCCCTTGGTGAATTTGCCTACCACAAGTTTCGGAACTTGAAACTAAAAGAATGGGAAGAATATTCACTCCAGGTCACTCCGTGGGAAATCGAGCAGTACCTGGAAAAATACTAAGCCTGAAAGTTTGTGGGGAAGTAACGGATTAACACGTAAATCGAAAATCATTTCCCGCCTAATCCGTTACTTCACCTATCAATTTCGAATATAACACGTTCTTTACTTTATAATCATCAGTTTTTTAACATCGGAGAATGAAATATTGTCACCGTGAGCCGATAACCGGTAATAATAGACCCCCGATGGATAATTGCCCGCATTCCATTCGTAATGCCTGAATCCTGCACTCTGGGCTTCATCCACAAGTTTTTCCACAACCTGACCCAGCAGATTGTACACAATTAAATTCACCTTTGCATCAGCAGGTAAATCATACTTAATCATCGTCGCAGGATTGAACGGATTGGGGTAGTTCTGGTGAAGTGCAAACATTGCAGGAAGTTCGGCGCATGAACCTCTTTCCATGATTAATTTTAAGGTTTTTAAATTATCGGTATTGAGTGTCATTATGTTAGCACTCTTCAGCGGAACCGCAGTAGTTTTTCCATCCTCTGAAATCACTTCAAGCGCATAGCTGTTCTCGTCATTCTGTATTTCCCACCGTAATGTAACGGGGTCCATTACGCCGTTCAGAAGAATCCTGAATTTCTGGGTAAGATCATTCTTCGTATAATCGAACGACTCCACCGATCTTTGAGATGCGAACCGGACATCGTGAACCCCATCTGGCGGTAGTGGTGGAAGTTCGAATCTGCCGATATCAAAGGCGAGCTTTTTACTTGTGAAATAAAGATTCGATGTTCTACCTTCAGCATCTTCTACTGCCAGCACATTCATACCGGTCTTTTCGGCAATGGTTGATATTTTGCGATCGGCTTTTGCATCGGGTGTCATCGCCGCTGTCGGTATATTCTTCGCAAATAGGAGGGAGCCGGTTTTCATGACGATTTTTCCCGCCTCACTTGTTTTAATCCAGTATGCTTTACCTGGCAGCAATGTATCCACCTCAACGTATGCTCCGTCGTAACCGTAAAATCCGGTGCTGAACGTCATAGGGGCTACTGCTTCGGCATCACTGGTAAGAACAGGATAACTGAGGGAGCCCATCATATTCCACCTGTCGATTACATCGATCGTGTCGATTGTGTAACTTGTCCCTGATACCGATGATGTTTCAGCGGCAGAATATTTCAACCAGTAACCGGTACCGTTGAGAAGTGTATCACGCGATTCATACGTGCCCGTGTAGCAAAAGGCGGAGCTGACTGCATTTGAGAAGAGAGTTGTTTTTCGGTAATCATCGACGATAAGCGGAACGGAAATCATATTCCATGAGTCAGTAATGTGATATATAACCGAGGTATATGAACCCGAATAAAACCGAACTCCCGGAATGAAGCCGCTTTCGAGAACCGAGCCGGTATCGATGTAGGTCATTTTCTGGATCGCAGGCTGTCCGATCGATGCGTGCAGAGTAACAGAACCGGACGTCGATTTTCCGCCCCCACGGTCGACTACCCACCAGGGGTGTTCAACACCCTGACTGTAGAGCATGCCCGCTCCGGTCACTACTAGAATGAACAGGCATAGTAATTTGTCTTTCATGGTTATAATCCTTTTCATTGTCTTCAGAATATTATTGCAACAACTTTCCGCATAATAATCACGGCGCTATAATTAGTCCATTTGATGTTGCATTAAACTGACCCGGAGCACCGCCGCCGATTCTGGTATCAAATGTATTCTGGTTGATCGTTGGTAGTGTCGGGCCGAGGTAATTTATATCGACAGCATTGTTTGTTACATTGTTCGCTGAAAGTATCGGATTCGCATTTTGGACTAAAATACCCGCCGCCCCGTTGCTGTGGATATGGTTTCCATGGATAGTCACACGCTTTGAAGCACCAGTTGAAAAACATTGAATACCCATCATATTGTTGTAATTAATATCATTACCAAGGATGGATGGCTGTGCATGCATTTGGATATCTATACCGATTGTGTTGACATAAATATCATTTGCAATGATTCTTGGTTCCGCATAACCTTCCATGTGAATAGCCATTCCCGCTCCTGTTTGCGTGTGGCCGATGACGTTATCGTCGATTGTTGGTTCGGTTGGCTGACCCATCGCACCTATGAGATAAATACCGTAATTATCATTATTCAGAATTTGATTATTGCTGATTGTTGGTGATGAGTTATTGCAATGAATTCCGCCAGAGATATTTCCCATTATTTTATTTGCGATAATCCAGGGATCGGTTCCCCAACCGTCGCAGTCAATGCCCCATAGATGATTATTCAGGATTTCATTCTGTTTTATCCAGGGCTTCGCACCGTCCGTTAGGTATATGCCGTTACCGTCGCGCACGATATTATGAGTAATGGTCGGAGATTTTCCGGTACAGGTTATTGATCCCTCGATATTAAATCCATCGATGACACAACTGTCTTCGCCGGTGATAATACCCTTAATGAAGCTTGTGTACTTGCCCGACCCCTGCAACGTGACGTATTTTTTACATGTGAATGATTCAGTATAAGTACCGGGCAATACCCTGATGTAGTAGGACTGGCTTGGGCTCGGATTAACGCAGGAATCAAGCGCTTCCGTGATTGTGGTAAAGTCGGCACCAATCGGCGCTACTGTGAAAACCTTTACACCGCGCAGTGAACTTGAAAACGTAACGGTGTTAGCTCCGTCGTTAGGAACGATAGAAATATTCGTTCCGGGAATAAAATCCACGTTACCGCCTGCATTTGAAACGCCATCCACGCTGACAATTCCCGTAGAGCCGCCACTGCCACCTACGACACTATCGGCAACCATAGCGCGGAACGCATAGGGTGCGGTCGTCAGTTCTGATCTGGGAGAAAAGGACATTGGGGAACTTATACCCGGACCTGCCAAGACCGTGACTTCCACAAATAATTTTTCACTGAATATATTTGTTAGCGTGTCTAAAATAACGTTAAACGTGCCGCGCTGAACGGAAATACCGCTTTGCGTCTCGGTGTAGCGGAGTGTACCGACCGTTATTGCATTATAAATCTCGAACTTTAAATCATAACTTCCATCCTGGAGCGGAGTGCCGGATGACGTCGTCAGCAATCCCTGATAGGAGATTTTCATTGGTATTTGCCCGTATCCAATCAAAGAAATGAATAATGTTACAGTAACCAGAACAGCAATGATGTATTTCATACATCCCCCAATTATTTTGTGAAGTGGTTATTTAAAAATGAATGATATATTCTGCAATTCGCAAGAAAAGGAACGCACCGAAAAGTTCTGTTGTTTTTCAGTGATTCGGCGGTGGGTAAATCGTTGTAAAAGTACTTTCCGTGTTTGGAAGTTGAATTGGTGAAAAATGATTTGGTATTTGAATAAGTACCAAGCTTTTTTGGTGAAACCGGATGACCAAGGATCACGTTGGGAATCCCCCTGATTCAAGCACGTGAAACTGATGGAACCATCTCCACTCAGGACGACGGATCTGATCCGGATCTTAAACATTGGGAATACGGATGATCCCCCTGAGATTCCGATGTGTTCCCGTTTATTAAGTAATAATTGCTGCCAGGTAATGGTTAGGCAATCGGATACGACAAAAATGTGACTTTCTTGCCTAATATACATTATACATTTGCCATAATCAAGATTATCGTTGCGAAACAAGTAATTTTATGGTAATTTATCAGTACTGTCCCAAGAAAATTAGTTAAAGAGCTTATAAGTTATTATTCAGAA
>CAYGXH010000104.1:0-8576 GCA_964353675.1 uncultured Chlorobiaceae bacterium | reverse complement strand
ACCTGCCATGCTGGAGATGTTAGATATCCCATATACCGGATCCGACCCACTCACGTTGGCATTATGTCTGGATAAATCACGTGCGAAAGAGATTATGGCTTTTCACGGTATTCCAACGCCGGCTTTCCATGTGATCTCGCATGAAGAAGAAATTAACTCTCTTCGCGTATCATTCCCCGTTATTGTTAAGCCGCTCCATGAGGGATCGAGTAAAGGTATTTTTAACAATTCAGTTGTCCACAACTTGGATGAACTCAGGAAAGAGGCAGTTAGCACCCTGATGCGGTACAATGAACCTGTTCTCATCGAACAATATCTGCCCGGGCGGGAGTTTACCGTCGCCATCCTCGGAAATAGTAGAAATCTCACTGTTCTTCCTATCGTTGAAATAAAGTTCGACACATTACCTCCAGGCGTCACCCAAATTTACTCTTACGAGGCAAAGTGGATATGGGATCGTGCAGAGGAACCTCTGGAAATATTTTCCTGCCCTGCTCGTCTCACCAACCCCCTCAGGGAGGAAATCGAACGGATAAGCCGTCAGGCATTCACACTTTTACGGTGCCGTGATTGGTGCCGCATCGATGTACGGCTGGATGGAGAAGGACGCCCGCACATCATCGAATTGAATCCTCTCCCCGGCATTTTGCCAAATCCGGAGGATAATTCCTGCTTCCCGAAGGCAGCGCGCGCTGCGGGAATAAGTTATAATCAATTAATTCAGACGGTTCTTCTGCTGGCTGCGGAACGGACTAACATTATTAGTGCCCCCGGTTTCCGGCGGAGTACATTAACAGGAGTATGTGTATGAGAAAAAAAATCCATGTTGCAGTCGTATATAACGAGCCTGTCACTCAGACAGAAGCTGAACGGAAGTTCATTTCGGAAGCCGGTATTCTTGAGGCAGGCAATAAATCCGGGCACACAGGTGAAAAGCAATTTGTAGATCTCTCGGAGGTTGGTGTACTCGATGAACGCGAAGATATTGGCCGTGCATTGCAGGCGATGGGATTCAAGAGCACGACATTCAACGTCGACAGCGACATCAGCCGACTTATCACATTTTTAAAGGAAGAAGAACCTGATGTGATCTTCAACCTCTGCGAAAGTATCGGGAATCAATCGATTCACGAAATGCACGTTGCAGGACTATACGAGCTGCTGGGCATACCGTACACAGGCTCCGACGCACTGACGCTGGGATTGGCGTTGAATAAAGCGCGCGTGAAAGATATCCTTCGGGCAAACAATCTGCCCACTCCGCGATACCAGGTAATCAAAAGTCCCATGAAAATTATACTGAATGAGGACCTCCGCTACCCCCTTATAGTGAAACCTTCTAAGGAAGATTCCAGCGTGGGCATCTCCACCGATTCAGTCGTCGAAAATCCCTCAGATCTCAAAAAACGCGTGAGGTACATCATCGAACAGTTCGATCAGCCTGCACTCGTCGAAGAGTTCATCGATGGAAGGGAATTGTATGTGGCAATCCTCGGTAACCGTAAGGAGATCATCCTTCCGATATCCGAGATAGATATGTCAACACTTCCTAAACTCTACCGTCGCATCATTACGTATAACGCCAAGTGGGTTAAGGGATCGGAAGAGTATGAGTGCACGAACGGAGTCTGCCCGGCAAAAATACCTCAGGAAACCGAGACACTACTGAAGGAGTATGCGCTAAAGGCATATCGGTTGACCGGATGCCGGGATTATGCAAGAATAGACTTCCGCCTTAGCAACGATAATGAGCCATACCTTCTGGAGGTGAATCCGAATCCTGACATATCCGACGATGCGGGCTTTGCGCGGTCGTCCAGGGTTTATGGTTATAAGTTTGAGGAATTAATTGCGAAAATTGTTGATTGCGCATTGGAGCGAGTAAGCTGAGTACTCTTCGTCCGATACAGCACGGTGACAGAGCCGCGCTCGACAAGATCCTGCGTGAAACTGAGGTTTTTACGCAGGAAGAGGTGGCGATTGCGCTGGAATTGATCGATCTCGTAATAGAAAATCCCCATCAGACGGATTACTACATTATCGTGGCGGTTTCTGATGAGGGAGCCGTCCAGGGATACTACTGCATCGGACCAACTCCGGCGACGAAGGGAACATATGACCTTTATTGGATCGCTGTTGATACTTCATGCCATAACATGGGCATCGGAAAATACCTGATCCGCGATGCAGAAGATTGGGTGAGAAAGAGGGACGGAAAGTTGATTATTGCAGAAACTTCGTCACTTCCAAAATACGAAAACACACGGAAGTTTTACCTCCGGACTCAGTACGAAGAATTAGCCCGCATAAGAGATTACTATTCTGCGGGCGATGATCTTGTTATCTATGGAAAATATGTCTCACAACATGAGGCTTGAATAAGCTGTATGGAATTGTGGCAGGAAATGCTGCGTCAGAGCGTTGATAGCTCAAAAGATCTGATCGAACGATTCGGTTTCGACGAACAGGCAGCAAAGAAACTCAACTCATTGTTTCACATCCGGATAAATCCTTACTACATGAGCTTGATACGCCATCCCGGCGATCCAATCTGGCTTCAGTGCATTCCTGACGCCCTTGAACTGGAGAAAGATGGCTTACCGGAAGATCCGCTTGCGGAAGATACCCACAGTCCGGTCCCGAGTATCGTACACCGGTATCCCGACCGGGTTCTATTCCTCACTACGAGCCAGTGCTCGATGTATTGCCGCTTCTGCACACGCAAGCGGAAAGTGGGCGACTCACGGAAAATCAACATGAAATACATCCAGGATGGCATTGAATATATAGCAAGCCATTCCGGCGTCCGAGACGTCATTCTCTCGGGGGGTGATCCACTCATGCTTACGGATTTTCAACTCGAAAGGATCCTCAAAAGATTACGTGAAATCCCTCATGTGGAGATTATTCGTATAGGAACAAAAATGCCGTGTGTTTTACCTCAGCGCGTTACACCAAAGCTGTGCAGGATTCTGAAGAAATATCACCCCATTTACATCAACACACATTTCAACCATCCATGGGAATGTACGCCTGAAGCCAGGCGTGCTTGCGATATGCTCTCTGATTCCGGTATTCCACTCGGAAATCAATCCGTACTGATGAAAGGGGTAAACGATAATGCCGACGTGATGCTCGAGTTAATGCGCAAACTCTTGGTCATGCGTGTGCGTCCGTACTACCTGTATCAGGCGGATATAACGAGCGGAACCGACCACTTCCGCACACCGGTGAGCAAGGGATTGGAAATCATGGATAAATTGCGCGGATATACTTCCGGGCTTGCGGTACCATACTATGTAATTGATGCGCCGGGCGGCGGCGGCAAAATACCCCTGCTCCCTCAATATGTACTGGGAAGAGCAGGAAAGTGCATAATACTCCGTAACTACAAGTACGAAATCTTTACTTATCCCGACCTCGAAGAAGAACCGGCCTACCATCAGCCTCCGATGGAAAAACCTTATATGAGAAAAGACGGGAAGAAAGTAAAAAAAGTTGTAGAGACAATTACTGTGGATCGTTGAAGCGGCTTCAGTTGGAGAGGGCTTACATCCCTCAATAGGGAAAAAGATCCATAAGCCCAGCATCGATCCAAGGGGAATGGAAGCTGGTTCGATGAGGGATCGCTGGGCTCATGGAGGTTACATGACTTGTGTTAAGATTTATTTTAACGAACTGCTGTTTGTCTGGTTTCAAGGACTTCAAGGACTTTCTCAAACTCAGTTGACTTATCGAAAAAGTAATCAGCCCCTAACTCGTCACACCGTTTTCTGATTATTGAATACGGGTAATTAGTCAGCATTATAACAACCGTTTCCTTCCGTATATTTTTTATTTTTGAAAGTAAATCTATACCGCTGCCGTCCGGAAGTTGAATATCGAGGATCGCGATATCCGGTTGTTCTTTGTCGATTATCTGATTCGCCGATTGGTAATCCTTAGCCTGTAAGACCGTTGAGATCATCGGCAGCATTCCTAATTTCTCCAGTATTCGTTCACGTATAATGGATGAATCATCGACAATGAATATGGTAGTTTGTAATGGCATTATTATCGTGCGATCTTTATTCGATTTACGCTGTAATATACCATGAAAGCGGCTTCCTTCAAATAGATATAATGATGATATTGTTGTATGTGGCGGAGGGGGATTGTGTAGTCTATTGCCTACATCCCGCGGTAGAGAAGAGGAGGTGGAAAGTACCCCCGGTGCACTGTGTTTATTCTTTCAGGGATTCTATAAGCCGGTGTTTCAGAGCATAGTGGGTCAGTTCTACATCGTTCTTTAAGTTCATCTTTTTTAGGAGGCGCTCCCTGTAGGTTCGGACGGTTTTTTCACTGATTGAGAGTTGATTGCCAATTTCTGAAATTGTCTTTCCGGAGGCTATGAAACAAAGTACCTGGAACTCACGGTCCGAAAGGTTTGTGTGCGGCTCGCTGCCTGTTCGTAATTCAATTTCTACGGCAAGTTTCTCAGCAAGCGAAGGGCTGACAAACTTTCCCCCCGAGTGGATTTTGCGGATCGCATTCAGAAGTTCTTTCGGTGCACTCTCCTTATTGAGGAATCCGGATGCGCCTGCCCTGAGGATTCGCACGCCAATCTGTTCTTCAGGGTATATGCTCAGAATCAGGATCGGCAGTTTGGGACGATCGTGGCGTAATTCCCGCAGGACTTCAAAACCATCCTTGCCGGGCATGTTTACATCGAGGATCACAACATCCCACTTCTCCCGGTTCACTTTGTCGAGGACCTCCTGACCCGTCAGAGCTTCGCCACCGACGATCATATCGGGGGCCTTCCCGATAATCTGCTTTATACCTTCCCTAACGACGGGATGGTCATCTGCGATAAGAATTTTCATTCGTGTGGTTGGCATATTCCTCTCACCAGCTCTTCTTGAGCAATATCAGAAAAAAGCGCAAGAAAATCAATTCCCGGATGAATTACCGTTTTCTCCGGTTGTTTATGCTTGTTGCGATGGAAGTGGTATTTCTACGCTGAGCAATGTGCCTTTTCCTTGAATTCCGTGAATATTGAACTTGCCTCCTAACATCTCCACCCGTTCCCTCATTCCCGTTAGACCGAATGATTTTTTTTGGTCTATCTCATCCTCCGTTATCCCTCTTCCGTCGTCGTGTACCAGAAGTATGAGATTTCCTTGATCAAGCTTCATCGTGATCGTTGTCCTACTTGCTCCTGCATGCCGCATGATGTTTGTCAGCGATTCCTGCAGAATTCGAAAGACGGAAGTGGCAAAATCCCGTGGAAGCGTCGGCATGTCCTGCGGCGGCGAATAGAAACATGCAATACCGGTCCGCTGTTGAAATTCCTCTGCTTGCCATTCGATTGCCGCGGATAATCCCATGGTATCAAGAATCACAGGCCTCAATTCCGTTATGATTTTCCTCATGCTTCCTATGGCGGAATCCATGAGATTCGACATGGAATCAATCTTCGCTCTCACCTCTCTTCGCCTTGTGAGTCTCGCTTCCTCTAGAAGTATTTCTTCAAGGAAGGACAGGTCCATTTTGAGGCCTGTAAGTATTTGTCCGAGTTCATCATGAATTTCGCGCGCAATGTATGTGCGTTCTTCCTCGCGAATGTGCTGA
Source organism: uncultured Chlorobiaceae bacterium (assembly GCA_964353675.1). Lineage (GTDB taxonomy): Bacteria > Bacteroidota > Ignavibacteria > UBA10030 > SZUA-254 > CAYGXH01. Next base: position 2,963 of record CAYGXH010000104.1, on the reverse strand, counting down.
AGCCTTGCGCTGTAGTTTCGAAGCTGGTCGCGAGACATACGAAGCGCATCCTCAGCCTCCCTGCGTTCAGTCATGTCGGTGTTAGTCCCGGAGAGGCGGAGTACTTTGCCTTGTGAGTCCCAAACAGTTGCCCTTCCGCGTCCCAGGATCCAACGCCAGCTTCCGTCTGCGGCTTTCATCCTGAATTCTGATTCGAATCCGACGCCGTTTTCGATCGCATCCCGTAGGATCCTTGCTGTACGTTCGACATCCTCGGGCATAGTGAGCCGAACCCAATTTTCATAATTTGCCTCGAATGATTGAGGCTCATATCCGAGCATGGTGTACCAGCGGGGACTGTAGTATAGCGTGTTTGTTGAGAGGTCCCAATCCCAGAGTGCATCGCTCGTTGCTTCGAGCGCAAGCCGGAGCCGTTCCTCGTTGAACTTCATCGCCTGTTCAACCTCTTTCCTCTTCGTGATGTCTGTAAAGTATCCGATGATTTCCTTCGGAGTGCCATTTGCATCGCGGACCAGTTTACATTCTTCCCTGATCCAAGTGTACCGGCCGTCTTTGTGACGGAAGCGGTATTCATAGGTATGGTACCCTTTCGTTATCAGAGAGTCGAGATCGTTCTGTGTTTGTTTTCTATCTTCTGGATGAATTTGCTCGCACCAGAAGTTCTCACCGCTGAGGAATTCATCGGATGAAAAACCGGTAACATTTATTACGTTGTCGCTTACGAAGGTAACAGCGTGGGCTTTTGCTGCGGATGCGGTGTATATCACTACGGATGTGGCTGTGAGCAGGTATTGGAGTCTCTCGTTTGCCTGACTTATCAAATCTTCGGCATTTTTGCGCGATGTGATATCAATACCCATACCGATGATGTATTTTTCATCCTTTATATTCAGTCTGGTTCCCGTTAAATGGAAGAGGACCTGCTTTCCGTCCTTGGTCAGCAGTCGTGCCTCTGTACTTGAAGAAGAACCGCTTCTGAGAATTTCTGCGAGACCGTTGCGGAGTTTATTTCTGTCCTCTTCGGCAAATTCTCCGAGGAATATCAATGATTTGATCTCATCATCGGTGTATCCGGTAATTTCCTTGAATGTTTTATTCCAGGTGACAGAATTGTTCTGAGGATTGTAGATGTAAAATATACCGGGAAGACTATCAATAATGGCAAGTGCAAAGTCGCGTGAGACGCGAAGCTCTTCCTCGATGTTCTTCTGATCTGTGATATCCTCAATTACACTCAGGTAACATTTTTCCGTCCCGATGTGAATTGTTTCGCCTGAAATAGATCCGCACCGGATGTCGCCCGATTTATGTTGAAAGTAAAATATATGTTTGGTTACACTACCCTCCCGGGTGAGCTGTGCGAGAAACGTTTTTCTGTCGGATTGCTCTCTCCACAAGTTGAGGTCAATGGTTGTCTTACCCACCACTTCTTCATAGCCATATCCTGATGCTCTGATGAAACTGTCATTGACGTCGATAATTATATTGTCGGAAGCCCGCGTGATGACCATGGCATTGGGGCTCGCCTGGAATGCCTTGGAGAATTTTTCTTCTGATTCTCTCAAGGCTTCCCCTTTCAGTTTCAAATCGGTAATTTCACGAATGATGCTTGAGAAGTAGGTAAGAGTGCCGTCAGGGGTCCTGTGCGACATAATAAGCTGAGAAACAGGCACTTCTATTCCGCTTGAATCAAATATTGCCAACTCCCCTTTCCATAATCCTTTCGCAGCCGCAGTGGGTAATCCAGTACTGAATAAAATGTCAGATGCCCACCGCGGATGGAATTCGGTGATATTTTTTTTTGTTCTGCCCTCTGTGGGATTGAAGCCGATAAGTTCGATCCCCGCACGGTTGAGGTAGGTTAGCATACCATCCGGTGTTGCCAGACCGACGATATCACTGGTTTTATCAATGATTGCCAGCTGCAGTTGTCGTTCAGCTTCGGCTTCCTTCTGCTGTGTTATGTCCTGGAAAAAAATTGTCAGCCCGTCTTTCGACGGGTAAACGCGGTTTTCGAACCACCGCTGTGCCAACGCATCGAAGCATTCAAATTCGACAGGTTGCAGTGATTGTAGTGCATCCCCTATGGTTTTGTGTACATGATGATCCTGAGCGCCGGGGAATATGTCCCAGAAGTATTTGCCGATGCATTCTTCGGGAGTATGGTTCAATAGAATCCCTGCCCGTCTGTTTACCGAAGTGTATTTTAGATCACGATCAAGAGTGATAAAACCGTCATTGATTCCATCAAGAATTGAAACCAATTGCCCGTGACTGTTCCGGAGATCATTCTCTGCTTTTGTTCTTTCGTAGGAATAGTACTTGATGAGACCGTATAGAAGTGATCCCGTGACGATGACGAAGAACCAGCCCTTGAATGTCTGAAAAAGTGTTAACCATGCAAGGGTCGGTGCAAAGGAAGAAAGGAGAAGGTCCGAAAAGAGAATCCACAACCCGCCGAGGAATATATAATAGAAGATCGTTATCCTCGCTGGCGTGAGTGAAAGTCTGACTTTTTTTTGTGGGTGCATGTGCATACCTCCGGTTGGTTACGGATATAGCTTCAAAAGATTACGGTCGGGATCTATTGTATAGGGTATCTCGATACCTCTCTAAATATACTGAGAATTCCAACAAATCCAAGAATGCACATATTTTGCATCCGGCTGGCATTTTCTGTACATTCTAAAAATCGTCCATGAGTCCAAATCCTGCGGCAGAATGTGAGAATTCCCCCCGAAAAAATTGATGAAATCCGAAACGCGACGGATATCGTTGAATATATAAGCTCTTTTACACAACTGAAAAAGCGTGGAAAGAATTTCACAGGTTTGTGTCCTTTCCATTCCGAAAAGACACCTTCGTTTACAGTATCTGCAGAGCGGCAGATGTATCATTGCTTTGGTTGTGGTGTGGGAGGGAACGTCTTTACTTTTATCATGGAACATGAAAAATTGTCGTTC
>CAYGXH010000103.1:0-8599 GCA_964353675.1 uncultured Chlorobiaceae bacterium | reverse complement strand
GGAATATCGGATTTGATATAGAAACACTTTGCGGAGACTACGACCATCACCGGTTTAAGGAAGATAACAGTCCGTTTATGATTTGGAAATTAGACCGGAATACAGACCGAATTCCGGGAAAAATAATACATCGATTATATCACATATGGACATTTCATGATCATAGATACTGATATCTATCGAAAAAACTTACTTAAGTATACAAGGGTTGCTTTCAGCCTTTTACCGGAGATGGACAGACCTGCCATTCTGGATGCGGGTTGCGGAACCGGTGTGCCGACTATATGCCTGGCTCAAATGTCTAATGGTACAGTCATTGGGGTAGATACCGATAGCATAGCCCTCGAGAAACTAGAAGTTAAGATCAGAGAGATGAACCTTTCCCCCCGAATTACGGCAGTCAATTGCCCGATCGAGAAGATGCCTTTTGAAAAACGGACTTTTAATATTGTTTGGGCTGAGGGTTCTATAGCCCATATTGACTTCGCGAACGCGTTGAAGGTCCTTGGCAAATACATCAACGCCGGTGGATTCCTTGTCATACATGATGACGCCGCCAATTACATGAAAAAGATAAAATCTATCGAGCCGTCTGAGTTTAAAATACACGGATTTTTCATACTCCCCGAGACCATATGGTGGAATGAATACTATAAACACATCGAAACGGAGTTGAAGAAAATACCCTCTGCGCAATTTCCAATCGAATTGAAAGCCCTGAAGCAAGAATTAGAACGATTTAAAAGTAATCCTAAAAAATACACTTCCGCTTTCTTTATAATGAAGAAGAATTGAGATATCCAGACTCCCAAGATTAAAAAACCGATACCTTCTGATTAAGGATTTCTGCATATTCAAGATTCACAGGTGTTGCCATAAATATTGTTACTAATCCGATAATTTATTGGTGCACTGAATACAAATCCGGATAATGAACGAACTGGATAAATCTAACAAACGCATTTTACTGACGGGCGCTACGGGCTACGTGGGCGGCCGACTCCTCAAACAACTGGAAAATGAGGGATATACCGTCCGATGTTTCACGCGCAGAGCATCCGCACTCCGGTCTCGGGTGTTGGAGAAAACGCAGGTCTTTGAAGGAGACGTTTTGGATGAAGCCAGCCTGATGCGGGCATTGGAAGGCGTACATGTCGCATATTATCTTGTCCACTCCATGGGGGTCAATACACATTTCGAAGCACAGGACCGAAAGGCGGCTCAGCTCTTTGCTTCTACGGCATTTTCCAGCGGTGTTTATCGCATCATCTACCTGGGCGGACTCGCATCTCCCGAAGATACTTTATCTCCACACCTACGCAGTCGCATCGAGGTTGGACAGATTTTGCGCAACTCGGGTATCATGGCCATCGAGTTTCAGGCATCAATTGTCATCGGTTCGGGAAGTCTCTCATTTGAATTGATTCGAAATCTCGTAGAGCGACTTCCCGTAATGTTAACACCCCGATGGGTACAAATTTTTGCTCAACCAATCTTCATTGATGATGTGCTATCATATTTGGTGCAGGCAATCCACATTCCGGCAAATTCAAGCCGGATTTATGAAATCGGAGGGGCAGATGTTACTTCCTACCGAGGCATTATGCTGGAGTACGCCCGACAGAGAAAGCTTAAACGGCTGATGATCCCTCTCCCCTTTCTCACGCCGACACTTTCAAGCTTATGGCTTAACTTAATTACTCCGGTGTATGCCCGAATCGGACGAAAATTGATAGGTAGTATCAAACATCCCACCGTGGTCCGAAATACTGACGCCTTGAAAGATTTCGATGTTCACCCCATCGGTATTACTGAAGCTATTACTAGAACTCTGGAGGGCGAGGAGCGCCAGTGGAATCAAACCCGCTGGTCTGACTCACTTTCATCGGTAGGTTTGATGCGTACGTGGGGCGGCATCCGATTTAGGCACCGCATTGTAGATCGACGAAGTATGAAGGTGAAGGTGTCCGCTCAGCAGGCGTTCACTCCGATACGGAGAATCGGCGGCACCACTGGTTGGTACTATGGCAACTGGTTATGGCAGATACGCGGATGGATCGACTCACTCTGCGGCGGAGTCGGACTAAGGCGGGGCAGGCGGGATCCTGAAGATATTCGCATAGGTGATGCTTTAGATTTCTGGCGAGTCGAAGAGTTTGAAGGGAACAGACGATTACGTCTGATTGCCGAGATGAAACTCCCCGGCAGAGCCTGGTTAGAGTTTGAAGTCAGACCACACGCCGAGGGAACAGAGATAGTGCAAACCGCTATCTTCGACCCTCTCGGTATACTGGGACAATTGTACTGGTATGGATTATACCCCTTACACGCACTGATATTTCGAGGAATGCTGAGGAATATTACTCAGGTTGTTCATACACGGGCGATAGATGGGAACTTGACTATTCGGTAAAATTAACTTATCTTAATAATAAGAATTAATATTAATAATAACTTCTATGCTCAGACGTAAAAGCAGACAGCGTGAGAGAATATATACACTCATTGCAGCGAGCAATACTCACCCGACGGCCCAGGCAATTTACGATACCTTACGCAGAGATATGCCTACACTGAGTCTCGGCAACGTCTACAGGAATCTGAAAATCCTGATCGAGGAAGAACAGATCACCAAGAGAGACTTCGGCGACAATATCGAGCATTTTGACGCAATTACCGGCATACATTACCACTTTATCTGTGAACAGTGTGGAAATGTGGACGATTTCGGGATGCCGATCCAGAGTATAATCACCAAACACGCTCAGAAAATAAGCGAACACATAATTAAAGGACATAACATAGAATTTTTCGGCACCTGTAAAAAATGTGTACGAAGCAAAAATAAAATCTCCAAGCAGGCAAAAACTAACAAACCATAAAGGAGGACACCTATGAAAGGCAACCAAAAACTGATTAAAAGACTTAACTCGCTACTCGCCGATGAGCTGACAGCAATAAACCAGTACATTGTGCATTCCGAAATGTGCGCTAACTGGGGATATGAAAAACTTCATAAAAATTTTGAAAAACGCGCAATCGAAGAAATGAAGCATGCTGAAATATTGATCGGCAGAATACTTTTCCTAGAAGGGACACCTGTCGTATCCGAATTAGGTAAAGTAACGATCGGCGGGACTATACCTGTCCAGCTTAAAAATGATCATAATGACGAGCTTAAAGCGATCGAGGCATATAATGAGGCAATCTTATTAGCCGGCGAAGTGAAAGACTACGCAACAAGAGAAATTCTGGAAAAAATCCTCAACGATGAAGACCGCCACCTGGACCAAATCGAGGCATTGCAGGACCAGATCGAGCATATGTCTCTGCAGGTATTCCTATCAACCCAGGTCCAAGAATAAAACATACGCATATTAACAGAAAAGTATAAAAAACAATAATATCGGATTCGGAAAGGAAAAATAATATGGATCAAACTAACACGAATATAACTACTCCCATGGCAATGCCCCGTATTGGTGATAAAGCCCCGTCGTTTAAAGCAGTAACAACACAGGGAGAGATCAATTTCCCAGGACAGTATACAGGCAACTGGGTTATCCTTTTCAGTCACCCTGCCGATTTTACACCTGTATGTACATCAGAATTCATGACCTTTGCTGCACTCGAGGAAAAATTCGCGCAAGCAAACTGCAAACTGGTGGGATTGTCGGTTGACGGCCTCTACAGCCATATCGCCTGGCTGCGGACCATCAAGGAAAAAATCGAATACAAAGGGATGAAAAACATCGAAGTAAAATTCCCGCTTATCGAAGATATAACGATGGAAGTGTCAAAAAAATACGGCATGATACAGCCCGGCGAAAGTTCGACTAAAGCAGTACGCGCGGTCTTCTTCATCGATCCCAAAGGTATCATCCGCACCATCATTTACTATCCCCTGAGTTTGGGAAGAAATTTCGATGAACTCTATCGCGTTATCATTGCGCTACAGACGGCAGATGCCTTTTCGATAGCAACACCTGCCGATTGGCGGCCCGGCGACGATGTGATCGTCCCCCCTGCCGGCTCCTGCGGCGTCGCGAAAGACCGCATGGAAGGCAAAGAAGATATGAAATGCTACGACTGGTTTTTCTGCACAAAAAAACTGGACAAAGAAGTCATTATGAAAAAAATAACCAACGGAGATGCCAAATGAAGAAAAAACTCACAACATCTGCAGGTATACCTGTAGGTGATAACCAAAATTCCCTCACAGCTGGTCCACGCGGTCCTCTCCTCGTCCAGGATTGGCAGTTATTCGAAAAGCATGCACATTTTAACCGTGAACGAATCCCCGAACGTGTTGTACATGCAAAGGGATCAGGTGCGCATGGAAATCTCACGATCACCAACGACATCACTCGATATACAAAAGCCGCAATCTTTTCAAAAATGGGTAAAAAAACCGACTGCCTGCTGAGGTTTTCCACGGTAGCCGGTGAGAGGGGCGCTGCAGATGCTGAGCGCGACGTGCGGGGTTTTGCACTGAAATTCTATACGGAAGAAGGAAACTGGGACCTCGTAGGAAATAACACACCCGTCTTCTTCGTTCGCGATCCTTATAAGTTTCCCGACTTCATCCATACTCAAAAGCGGGACCCGAAAACAAACCTGAGGAGCAACACGGCGGCATGGGACTTCTGGTCACTCTCGCCCGAAAGCCTTCATCAAGTCACTATCTTATTTTCCGACAGGGGTATTCCAAAAAGCTACCGTCATGTAAACGGCTACGGTAGTCATACCTATAGTTTCATAAACGCTGCCGGCGAGCGGTTCTGGGTGAAATTTCACTTTAAAACATTGCAGGGAATCCAGTGTATTACCGAAAATGAAGCGGCACAGCTTGTCGGTCAAGACCGTGAAAGTCACCAGAGAGATCTTTTTGAAGCAATCCAGCGGAAAGAGTTCCCGCGATGGCGGATGATGATCCAGGTGATGACCGAAAAAGAAGCCGAAAAAACACCGTACAATCCGTTCGATTTAACGAAAGTCTGGCCGCACGCCGACTTTCCGCTTATCGAAGTCGGAGTCATGGAACTGAATAAAAATCCCGAAAACTATTTCGCGGAAATCGAACAAGCAGCATTCTCGCCTGCGAATATGGTCCCGGGTATCAGCCATAGCCCTGATAAGATGCTTCAGTTCCGGATCTTCTCCTACGCCGATGCACACAGGTATAGACTTGGCGTCAATTACGAAAGTCTGCCCGTCAACAAGCCCCGTTGTCCGGTAAATACATACTACAAAGACGGACAAATGCGCTACGACGATAACGGAGGCGGATCAGTTAACTATGAACCGAATAGTTACGACGGACCCGCGGAAGATCCGCGTTACAAAGAGCCCCCTCTACACATTTCCGGTGACGCCGACCGTTATGATCATCGAATCGGAAATGATGATTACACGCAAGCCGGCAATCTCTACCGTTTAATGCCGAAGGACGCAAAAGAAAGACTGCATGCGGCAATCGCCTGTTCGATGAAGGAAGTACCGAAGGAAATTATTGAGCGGCAGATGGAACACTTCCGGAAAGCGGATCAAGCCTATGCAGAAGGAGTAAGGAAAGCGATGAGCAGTGAGCGTCGAGCAAGGAGCACTGAGAAGTGAACGGTGGCGAGAAGCTTAGCGCTCGACGATTATAGCAAACAGCCATTAAAGAACTACAAATGACAAAGAGCCCTGTACAAGCTAACAGGTACAAAGAACAAAGTACAAACAACAAATAACTAATGACAACTGACCCGCCAAAGAACCGGCGGGCAAGCTAATGACATTTATTAAACAAAGTACCAATACCCTGTTATGCAATCGCGCTTGTGAGGTGCATTTCAAAATTTCATCTCATTAATATAGGTTTAACCAGCGTTGTTCGGATAGTTAGCTGCTATTTACCCTTCATCTAGGATCGGTCGCATTAGTTACAATAAGGATACATATCCACCCTTGGATGTCTGATATGAAGATAAGAAGTTGGTATGCTCTCCTGAGCTTTACTGCGGTTTTCATTACCACTCTCAGTTCGCAAGAAAACAACGTGGGAACAATCAGAGGATCAGTCATTGACGACTCTACCGAATTCCCCCTCGAATTTGTGAATGTTGTCCTTCGGATAAAGGATGATGGTACTATCGTCACCGGGGAGGTAACCAATAGGACCGGGAAGTTCGATTTTACCGATATCCCGACAGGCGAATATTTCATCACATTTGGCTTAGTTGGGTATAAAGATAAGAAAACTCCTGTGTTCCTCATCGATCCTCAGCACAAGCATCTCAACGTCGGGGCAGTTAGACTTGTTGCGACCGAGGTGTCTCTGGAAGAAGTACTTGTTACAGCAGAGAAATCGCTCTACAACGCCTCGATTGACCGGAGGGTATACAATGTCGATCAAGACCTTATGAGTAAGGCAGGATCGGCAAGCGAGCTACTGCAGAACGTCCCATCGGTGCAAGTGGACATAGATGGGAACGTGAGTCTTCGGGGATCGTCGAATGTTTTAATAATGATCAACGGCAGAACATCGCCGCTCATGAATAAGAACAGTGCAACGGTCTTGCAGCAGATGCCCGCGAGTTCTATTGAAAGGATCGAAGTAATTACCAACCCATCCGCCAAGTATAAACCCGAAGGGACATCCGGCATCATAAACATCGTACTGAAGAAGAACACGTCCCTCGGATTCAATGGCAACATTGCTGCCAACGCCGGAAATCAAGACCGTTACAATGGTAACGCAAGACTCAACTATAATCCAGGTTCGTTCAACATCTATGGAAGTTACAGCATTCGGAAGGATAGCCGTAACCGTATCAACGATGACAATCGTCTGCAGACAGACGCAGCTTCCACGCTCACGTTTTACGGTGAGACACTCAACTCATATGCAAGACCGCTTTCGCACATCGTAATGCTCGGGGCTGATTATCACATCGATCCCCAAAATGTTGTCGGCCTCTCGGGGGATTATTTCTATAACAGTTTTACAAGAACAGAGTATGCAGACAAACTCCTGCACAATAGTGATCTTCTACTAATCAACCAATACAGCCGCAACCGGATTGATTACGAGTACGAAAAAGAATACAGCCTCACAGCCTTCTTTGAGCACAATTTCCCGAAGGAAGACCACACCTTACGGCTTGAATTCAATGCAGCCGGAGCACCTGAAGAGGAAGACAACCGTTACATCAGCATCTACACCCTGCCTCTCGGACCGAACAAATACGACAACACGCTGATCAGAAACGGCGACTATAACGGCCAACTTACGCTTGACTATTCCAACCCATTAACCGAGGAATCAAACCTTGAAGCCGGATATCTGGGAGAGTTCATCAGGAATGATCTTGATTTCTATGCTGAATACTTCGACGAGGGTCAGCAAAAGTTCGTCACAGACGTTACGAAGACAAACCGGTTTCTCTATGATGAATCGATCCATGCGTTGTATGCCACGTACAAACGATCGTTCGGATCGTTCGGTCTCATGGGAGGGCTGCGGGCAGAACGTGCGTTGGTGAAGTCCAACATGGTTACGCTTGATTCGATCATCACCAACATGTATTTCAGTCTGCATCCAACACTTCACTTATCGTACAAGCTCGGCAAGCCAACCGAGCTGCAACTCAGTTACAGCAAACGCACCCGCAGACCCGAAGGGGACGAGTTGAATCCGTTCCCGGAGTACCGTGATCCTCGAAATGTATCTGCGGGGAATCCCAAACTGCTGCCTGAATACGTCCATTCAATCGAACTGGGCTGTCAGTATCAGAATGACGAAGTATCAATACTGCCGGCGCTGTTTTACCGTTACACATACAACAGGTTCACGTCGGTGACGCAATTGATCAACGACACTACACTCCTTACAACGAGACAGAATCTTTCGAGCGATCAATCTGGCGGCGTGGAGTTGGTCGTCTCTGCCAATCTGAGTGATCTCGTTACTGTTCATGGAAGCGCAAATGCCTTTTTAAATCAGATTGACGCATCGAACCTCGGCTACAGCAAAAAAAAGTCGATTACTACCTGGAGCGGTAACCTTACGGTCGACATATACATGAGTGGAACGTCACGACTACAGATTAATTCGTCCTACAATTCATCCCGGCTAACACCGCAGGGAAAACAAATACCGAGCTACGTAATCAACACAGGATTTCGACAGGAGTTGTTCGAAGACAAACTTTCTCTGGTGCTGACGATCGCAGACGTTTTCAAAACGTTGAGGCGAGAATATGCGTTGAACACCCCGTCGCTCAACCAGACAGTCGCCAACAGGCGCGATTCGAGAATTGTGTATTTGGGCTTCACGTATCACATCGGGGCTCAATCAAAGAAATCGAAAGAAGAGCAGTTGCATTACGACGACAATCTGTGAAGGGTAAACAACAGCTAACAGCACCCATCACAATGTTCTCTCATTTGCAGAGGCAATATTGAAGCTCGGTCTAAAGCAATCTAATGAGTTTATAAATCAATAAAACAAATCAATATGACTTCCCACTACAGAATTCCGGAAAAGATCAGTACTAAAATCGTTCTTTCTGCCGTTATTATTTTCATCGGCGTTGTAATACTCGCTGCTGGC
>CAYGXH010000102.1:0-8617 GCA_964353675.1 uncultured Chlorobiaceae bacterium | reverse complement strand
AATGTCCGATATTTAACCATTATTCACTTTTTCCGGTATTCATAAAACAAATGAAAGGTGTTATAAATCACCGTTTTTTCAGTAATATTTTTACAAATTGATATCTAGATGGATGTCGAATAATATCATATATGCCCGAATACGGATCGTCTTGACTATCGGTTATTTTTTTATTTCCTTTACATTTGCTTTAGGATTAAATATTTCATAAGCGTATATTATCATGGGATAATAAAATATTTCCACTTTTTCTCTATAAATCGGCTGGATTTTCGTAATCCGTTTAAGGATAATTGAAGAGATGGAATTATTCGGGCTTGCTTTCGGTTCTAATTGGGGTAGGGAAATATCTGGCTAAAAAGATATTACTCAGGGATTTTATATAATTAGGCCAACCGGTTAAGCTTATTAGAATTAAGGGACTTACAAAATGTACATTTTAGGAATATCAGCATTCTATCATGATTCAGCCGCGTGTTTGCTCAAGGATGGTAACATTATTGCCGCGGCGCAGGAAGAAAGATTTACCAGAAAAAAGCATGATCACAATTTCCCAATTAACGCTATCAAGTACTGTCTGCACGAAGCCGGAATTAACGCCGAACAACTGGATTATGCGGCATTTTACGATAAACCGTTTATTAAGTTCAACCGTATTCTTGAGACATACCTCACATATTCACCACGAGGTATACGCTCATTCATACTTGCTGTTCCCTTATGGCTTCAAAAAAAGCTATGGATTCCGGACCTCATTCAAAAAGAGATGCATTACAAAGGGAAAGTTTTATTCCCCGAGCACCACGAATCACACGCAGCTTCAGCGTTCTTCCCTTCACCATTCAAAAGAGCTGCTTTCTTAACGATTGACGGAGTAGGTGAATGGGCAACTTCTTCATATGGGATCGGAGCAGACAACAAAGTAGAAATTCTAAGTGAACTTCACTTTCCCCATTCGTTGGGCCTTCTCTATTCCGCATTTACCTATTTTACCGGCTTTAAAGTAAACTCAGGCGAATACAAAGTCATGGGTTTAGCTCCATACGGAGAACCAAAATACGTAAAGAAAATATACGATCACCTCATCGACCTTCGGGAAGACGGTTCTTTCAAGATGAACATGGAATACTTCAATTACTGCGCAGGCCTAACGATGACCAACAGTAAATTTGAAGAGCTTTTTGATGGACCCCCAAGGGAACCGGAAACCAAATTAACCCAGCGAGAAATGGATCTCGCACGATCGGTTCAGGAAGTAACTGAGGATATAATGTTAAGGATGGCACGGCATGTTAAAAAGGTTACCGGTGAACGGAACCTTTGCCTTGCCGGCGGTGTCGCCCTGAATTGTGTCGCAAACGGAAAGCTCCTTCGCGAAAAGATATTCGATGACATATGGATTCAACCTGCGGCAGGTGATGCCGGCGGAGCACTCGGCGCTGCCTACATCACACATTACCATTATTTGAAAAATCCCCCCCTTCCGAAGAATGGGAAAGACCTCCAAAAAGGTTCATACCTCGGGCCTGCCTATGAGAATGAAGAAATTAAAAAATTTCTTGACTCGTATAATTTACCCTATCATTATATGGAAGAGACACAACTACTAAATACAGTTACGGATTATCTCATTCAGGAAAAGATAATAGGTTGGTTTCAGGATAGAATGGAATTCGGGCCAAGAGCTTTAGGAAGCCGGTCGATAATCGGCGACGCAAGATCGCGTGAGATGCAGAAAAATATGAATCTCAAAATAAAATTTCGTGAGGGATTCAGACCGTTTGCACCCTCTGTCCTGGCAGAAAACGTCAGCGAATGGTTCGACCTTGATCGTGAAAGTCCGTACATGCTTCTTGTTGCAAACGTCCGGGAGAACAAACAGCGTAGAATGTCTCCCGAGGAAGAAAAACTTTGGGGTATTGACAAACTCAATATTATAAGATCAGAAGTACCGGCGATCACACACATCGACTATTCCGCGCGTATACAGACTGTCAATAAAAACGATCATCCCAAGTACCACGCTTTGATTAATCGGTTTTATGAAAAGACCGGATGCCCTGTAATTGTCAATACTTCATTCAACGTAAGGGGAGAACCGATTGTGCAATCACCGCTCGATGCTTATAAGTGTTTTATGCGGACGCACATCGACATCTTAGTTCTTGGAAATTACCTCTTGTACAAAGAGGAGCAGCCGGAATTCCACGACGATATCAACTGGAGACAAGTATATGAGCTGGATTAAAGACGTTAAAACGGAAATAAAAAATCTTGACACTTCGCCCAGGCGGCTGAAGAGTTTCGGAATTATCGTGGGAACAATATTTTTCGCCATTGGCGTTTGGATTTTCTTTAAGTCAGAATCATTTTATTCGTATCTCCTGGGATTTATCGGAATCTCACTCTTTTTAGGAGGATTGATATTTCCTAAGAATTTGATCAGGATTTACATAATATGGATGGGAGCCGCCTTCGCTCTAGGATGGGTAGTTTCTAGAACAATATTGGTAATCCTTTTTTATTTAATCGTAACTCCGATCGGATTGATTGCCCGGTTAGTCGATAAAAAATTTATGGATGTTAATTATAAACACAAGGAAAATTCTTACTGGATACCAAAATCCAAACTGCGTCATATCGAATATGAAAAGATGTATTAATGGATTCGTAAGGGAAAATGATATAATATCTTGGTGTACACAGCATTGACAGGCGAGAAAAATAAAAGCGGTAAAAAAAAGTGGTTCAGTAAGGTAATACTGATTTTACAGGGTGTTATTGCCGCAATAATATTTTTTGAAATCGGGCTTCGAATCATTGGTTTTTCGAACCCAATATTTTATGAATACGATGAATACTTGGGATGGAAGGCAAGTCCCGATGCTGAAGGATGGTTTCGAAAAGAGGGAGAAGCCTATATTAAAATCAACAGCGAAGGATTGCGGGATCGCGAACATTCATTTGTGAAACCGGACAGTGTTATTCGAATCGCCTTCCTTGGCGACTCATATGCAGAAGCGATGGTGCTTCCGATTGAAGAGACTTTCTGGTCGCTCGTCGAGAAGAAACTAAACGCAATAAAACCATTCGGCAATAGATCAATAGAAGTAATTAATTTTGGTACTGGTGGTTACGGCACCGACCAGGAATTAGTTCAACTCCGTCGGTTTGTATGGAATTATTCGCCTGATATCGTGATACTTGCATTTTTTGCCGGCAACGACATCAGAAACAATTCGCATGTACTCGACGTATCGATAGGTAAACCGTACTTTATACTCAAAGATGGTACGCTTTCGCTGGATACGTCCTTTAATAATATTTCAGGCTATAAAAGGCTGAGCCTGAACATTTTGAAGTACCCAAAACGAATTGTATCACAGTATTCGCGAATCTACCAATTATATAAACTTTACAAAGATTATAAACACGACAGAGAAATGCGGGAGCAGATGCCTGCCGACACTGTAATAGGACAGGAAGTTGGTGTTGGCGATGCAATATATTCTAATCCGACAGATCCAAAGTGGTATAATGCCTGGGAAATAACGGAAACACTTATTGTCCAGATGTCCCGGGAAGTTAAAGAGAAAAATGCACATTTCTTTCTCCTGCCTGTCACTGCAAGCATACAGGTCCATCCTGATCCGAACATTAGGAACCATTACATTGAAAAGATGGGGATAGCAGAACTCGGATATCCTGAGGAACGTATAAAAGCATTAGGAATAAGAAATGGATTCGATGTAATCCCGCTTATTCATCGGTTCCAACAAATTGCTGAGCAGAATAATAAATTTTTACACGGTTTCGAAAATCTAAAGCCGGGCTTTGGCCACTGGAATAAAGACGGCCACCGTTTAGCAGCAGATATTATTTTAGATTATCTTCTTGAAAATTATCGGATACAATAGCAATATATGGAGTTTTATTTATGGCAAAATTTCAAATAATCGTCGACTATCTGACATTCCTGAATAAAAATAAGAAATGGTGGCTTGCACCAATTGTTATCATGTTCTTATTGCTTGGCTTATTGATCGTGCTTACACAGGGAAGTGTGTTGGCACCGTTTATTTATACCCTATTTTAATAGCTCATCAAGTAGCCGGTAAATTCAGGATGGATTGTGAAGATAGCCTAGTTACTTTGGAAATCTTTCTCGCTTATACAACACTATCCCCATAGATGGCAAATAAGTAATTATTGATGTAAGGGAACAAACGTATCTTCTTGTAAGGGGTGCGTGGTTAACGTCAAAAAGACCTGTCCCCGATGATCTCCCTTCACTTTTTCAATGTTCTAAATAATACATTTACCCCATAAAAAAACCAGGGGTGAAAAAATCACCCCTGGCTCAAGAGAGTTTATAGGATAGGATTTCTAACGCTTATGACGGTGGTGTTTCCTATCGTTACCGCAATGTGGCGCACACATGAGACCGTTATTGTACCTGTCGAATGTGTTCATCCATTCTAAAACCAGACGCTTTTGATCTCTACTCAAAGATGACCAGTCTTTAGCATTGTACGTTGCCAGGAAGGCATCTGCGTCTGCAATCGCAGCAGCGATGCATGAACCATCTGAGGGCATACCACTACCATTAGCACCTGTAATGTTCAGCTTCGCTGCTAACAATTGTGCATAGAGTTTTAATATGCCGTTAGACGATCCACCGGGACCTTCACGCTTCATAATTGAAACAACTTGGGTATTTTTTGTAACCACCACGGTTTTAGGACCCATTGGCGTACCCAGATAGATCGGCAGATATGCGCTGACCATATCGGGATTACGACCGCACATGCGCGATACTGCATGTGTTTTATAGAAACCGATAGTCCGCGTGCAACCTCCCCCCTGAGGAGTGCAACCAAGCGTAGTTATATAGTAATTTGCTGTGTCAACAAACTGGCTTCCAACGAGGAGTTTATTTTCGGCAGTAAATGTTTCTTCTGCCGATACACCGTTGTTGCATACATGCAATATGAACATTGCCGTACCGGTCTCACAAAATTCAAGCATCGAAGGTGATGCCGTTATATTCCATCCGGTTATGGGGACCTCAGAATCAGCCGGTATGATCGTACCCGGAACATCCGTTACTTCTACACAATCATTGGATGGAGGACACCCCTGCATTGCCGGTGATTCCGGCGTAATACCGTATGGTTGACCGAGATTTTCAATGTAGTTGGTGATCGTAACATTAGCCACGATTTTGTACATACAATTAGGATCGATTCCACCGAATCGAGCCACATTCACTGCATAACCATAGCAATATGATTCACCGGCTCCTAAAATCGGTTTCAGACTGGCGCTAACGGAAACAGAATCCCGAACGACTATGAATTCACCTTCTGCACAGCTCTTCATTACTTTTACTGTGATTGCCAGATTCTCTGTGGGAAATTCACCGGCGTTCCGAATACAGATATGTCCACTAAATCCCGTCACCTGATCTCCCTTTGTGGCGGTTACCGCAACTTCCAAATCATTACATTCACCTTCACAGAGAGAGTCCGGTGTCTGATCCATGGACTGTGTGAACGTCCACTTGAAGTAATTGGTGCAGTTGATGTCCATACTCTGACTGACTATCATGGTGCCGTCCAATCCGCCAGTTGTGACACCCAGTGCAAATTCCTGAGTCACAGGATATGTGGAGACACTTTCCTCTTTACCGCAACCGGTAAACCAAAGCGTAAGCGCTACACACATGACAAGCATAGCGGGGAAAAATAAATGTTTCATAAAAGTTGCTCCTAAAATATTTTTATTAATTTGTTTGTATATTTTATTTCTTGATTATTTGTTTTATAAAAACCCTAACGAAATAAATTGATAAATGCCGGATTTAACTATCTACCTGGCATTAGTAAACAAGAGTTCTGGGTGAATCAACAAGAGAGATATGCGGACATATATACCATATGATTGAATGTATCCTGTACATGATACAAGTACAAACCATCCAAATTAATCGATTTGTTAGAAATTAATCTTTAAGGAAAATATGCGAATCGGGAAACTACCTGAATATTACCATCATTTAACATCATATTTTGTGATACTGGTCACAAGGATATAATTTATTGCGCGTTTTACATAAATAATTCTTTCTGTTAGTCGCCAGAGAAAGTATTCAACCGATGTCAAAATTATCAGGAAATTCTGGCCAATGATGAGATCGTGCGAGAAATGCGCACAACAACTATCAGAATGCCGGAGCATGGGGGATCTTTTCCGGGTAGTTTGAGCTAAAACGTACTCACCGTATAAAAAATCCTGCGAATCAAGTATTTAAATTGTATCGAAATGACGGCTTTAGGTATCCTGCGGAATTAATAAAGCTAGGAGCAATAACACTGCGCCCCTAACTTCTGAATGTATAAACGAACGGATAACTATCGTTTTGGAATGGTATTATTCCATATAGATATTACAATTAAAAATCGTGATTATGGTTTCAATAAACCGTACACCCCGGCAGATACTTGCTTTCAATTACTCAATGAAGACACTACAAAGTGTCAATCGATGTTCGGGATAGCAAAGTCTTGGGGATATTCATTACACAGATAAATTATCCACTTCTCCGTATGAAATAAAAAATTTTCAAATCGAAAAAAAAGAGTAAAATGTCCCTGATATCCGAATTTCCTGGAAAAAAGTAATCCTAAAAGAAACCATTAAAATGTGGAACTTGTTATAATAGGGGAAAATTATAGAGGTATTTTGTGATAAAAATCACGAAAACAGAATATTTTTTTATGTTTTATTGTATTATCGTTACATTTTTACTAATTTAAGTCTATACAATATCATCCCAAGGCTGGTTCCCTATCAATTGGAGAATTTATGACTATTTTGAATAAACACTATATCCGCGTCATGCGAGTCTTTCTGCTTAGTTTCATGTTGATAACGTCTGTTGCTATTCTAAACGCCCAGAATATCGGAGATTTTTCTACTAAGGCATCAGGAAATTGGAATGATCCTGCGACCTGGCAAATATACGACGGAAGTACTTGGAGAGATTCGACATTAACACCCGGGTCTTCAAGTTCGGTTTACATCGGCAACAATCTCAGCGTAACACTCACACAGGATGAGAGTTGCCATAATCTGAATCTTCACACAGGACCTAATCAAGACAGGCTTACCACCGGAAGCTACACGTTAAATGTTAACGGGAAATTACGCGCGTATACCGGAGCAGTGCCCGGAGCGAGCACAACCGCATTACCAATTACAAACTATTGGATCAATACGAGCGGCGACGGAAAAATATTAATAACGGGAGATAGCCGCTACATCACAAATACCGGAGAGTGGGGAGGAGGTTCCCCCGGATGGCGTCTTGAAGTTTCTCTCAATGCTGGAGAGACAGGTGTATTTAACACAAGCCTAAAAGCCGCACATATTATACTCACATCAGGTACGATAGTATTTACGGGCGATAATTCCGTTTACCCTGATAGCGGTGTTTATGGCACCGGCACATTAACGATACGAAGTGATGCGACGTTACGTTTAAAGGCGGGGACGCTTCATAGGTTACTCATTGCCGGAGCAACTTCTCACTTTGCACGCTTAGATTTGAGCGGCACATTGGCATTCGACAGCACAGTGGTGGGGATTATCGGTGCGGCAATAATAAACTTTAACGGAAACGTGGCGTATACGGCAGACGGCGCACAGACACTTGTGACACGGGGTGCGAACAGCAACGGAGCAAATCCGAATACATATACAGACCTAGAGTTAAACGGATCCGGGATAAAAACACTCGGATTGAATACGACTGTAAACGGTAAATTGAAGTTAGCAGGAACATCAAGTTTTTCATTAGGCAGTTATACGCTGACCTACGGCGGTTCATCGACACTTGAGTATGCCGGCAGTATTGCTCAGACGACATCGGATGCCGAACTACCGGCAACGGGAACAGCGCCGAATCTTGCGATCAACAACTCCAACGGGGTAACACTTCATGGATCACGGACAGTTACCGGTCAGCTTAGCTTGTCGAGCGGGACTATTAATACAGGATCGAACACTCTTTCGATAGGCAGTGCCGGCTCAGTTGCCCGTACAAGCGGTCATGTGGTGGGCAGACTGCAGAAGCACATACCTACAGGTTCGCCGGTTGTGAGCTACGAAATCGGAGATGCAAACAATTATACGCCGGTAGAGCTCTCATTTGACGCAGTTACCACGGCGGGTGAGGTAACGGCGGAGGCAGTTACAGGGGATCACCCCGAGATTGGCTCATCGATGATAAACGGCAGCAACAGCGTGAACCGGTACTGGACTGTAGGTAACAGCGGTGTTGATTTTTCCACGTGTGATGCGGTGTTCAATTTTGTCAGTTCAGATGTTGACGGTGGAGCGACGCCGGATGAATTTATTGTGGAGAAGTATGATGCACCCGATTGGGCGCTGGTGAATGTTGGGACGCGGACATCGACGAGCACAGAGGTGACCGGTATAACTTCCTTCAGTGATTTCGCTGTGGGTGAGATTAAGACCTACACGATAACAGCCTCAGCGGGTCCGGATGGAATCATTACTCCATCAGGTACGGTAGGTGTTGAGTACGGTGAAG
>CAYGXH010000101.1:0-8619 GCA_964353675.1 uncultured Chlorobiaceae bacterium | reverse complement strand
CAATCATAGATACACTCAAACCAGACCGGATTCATCGGCAGGCATCCTTCCCGACCATTAGCATTTCCGATCTCAAAATACAGATCCGATTTGTTTTGGTAGCTCCAGACCAAGTCAGGCCAAAGACGACTAGGCAACCCTACTTGTTCGGGGATGACATTATGAATTTCACCTGGAAGTGTTTCAGGCCCGATGCCAATAACAAAATAGTGTCATTATGACAGGTTAAACATTCATGTCTGCCGTATTGACACGTCAAAAAGTCTTACTGATTTCATCTATTCCTGAATTTTCCTGATTTTTATAACGTTTTTTCAAATTTCATGTATGGCATGGACTTTGTAAAAATATTAGGTGAGTATTTAATAATGAATTCAAAATGAACAATATACCGAAAGGAATGATGTTATGACATTAATACGTTGGAATCCGTTGAGAGATGTAACTGCCTGGTATCCCGCTGTTGAATTAGCACAGGAGTTTTCGCAGTTACAGAGAGAAATCGACCGCATGTTCGATCGGTCCAAAGGCGGCGTTTCCGATGATGGCACCATAAAAACGTGGGTACCGTCTGTCGATATACTCGAGCGGGAAAACGATTATCACATTAAAATCGAGCTCCCCGGCGTCGAAAAGCAAGATGTAAAAATCACTGTCCACGATGACGTCCTTGTGATCAAGGGGGAGAAAAAAATGGAATCGGAGAAAAAAGGTGAGAACTACCGCCGTATTGAACAATGTTATGGAACGTTCCAGAGATCATTTAGCCTTCCCGGCTCGATCGCTTCCGATAAGATCGATGCTACGTACAATAACGGGATTCTGAACATCAGTCTGCCAAAAATAGAAGAGACAAAACCCAACGAAATCGATGTAAAAGTGAAGTAAACACGTATTATAGGGAAAACATTGAAGGTTTTTTCTTAGGTACTTTCCACAAAGGCAAGCAATAGGGGTGATCAGTTTGTGACCACCCTTTTTTTTAGTTTGACTTTTGTAATAGAGTTTCGTATAATACGCTTGAAAATCAATGAGTTATCGAATTTATGGATAAATCGACAAAGTGGTTTCTAATCATAATTTCCGGATTAGCCGTATTCGGATTTTTTTCATTTCTTTTCTTGTATACCTTCTTGACAGGAATAACTGCGGATGAAAGGGATGAGGTGTTCGGTTCGGGAGATAAGATTGCGGTAATCGAGCTTAATGGAGTCATAGTAAATTCGAAAGATATTGTAAGGCAGTTTAAAAAGTACCGTGAGGATCGATCGATCAGAGGAATCCTTTTCCGTGTTGAATCTCCCGGGGGCGGCGTGGTTGCGAGTCAGGAGATGTTTGAAGAAGTCAAAAAATCGCGGGATAAAAAACCGGTTGTCGTATCGATGGGTTCACTTGCGGCGAGCGGCGGGTATTACGTCTCATGCCCGGCAAATCGGATCGTTGCAAATCCGGGAACACTGACCGGAAGCATCGGAGTCATTTCACAATTCTTACGCTATGATTCCCTGCTGGGGAAAATCGGCGTAGAGGTAAATACGATTAAGAGCGGGAAGTTCAAGGATGCGGGCAATCCTTTCAGAGCTATGGATGATGTAGATAAAAAGTATTTTCAGACACTCATGGACGATGTCCATCGTCAGTTTATTTCGGCAGTCGAAAGTGAACGCAAGCTGACCCACTCATCCGTTCTGAAATTAGCTGATGGCAGGGTTTTCACGGGGACACAGGCGCTGACACTCGGATTAGTCGATACGATCGGCACATACGAAGATGCCGTCATAATAACCGCAGACTTGGCAGGGATACGCGGAGAGCCTTCAATTGTGAAGGAGCGGAAGCGAGGATTATCAATATTCGATCAGCTTTTCGGGCGCTCAAGAATTGCCGGTTTATTAGGACTGCAAGATCAATTGCTCGATCAGACCATCCTGCAATACCGGATGATTGAAAGTTATTGAAAATAACAGCCCGTTCGAGGAGAACGGATTATCTATCACATTACAAGGAGACCAACATTGACCAAAGCAGATATTGTTGACCATATTGCCTCCGGTACAGGTTTAACAAAAGTTGAAACTGAAGCTGTGGTTGATGGGTTCATTCAAACTGTCATCGAAGCCCTCAAAGAAGGCAAGAATATTGAAATTCGCGGATTTGGCAGCTTCAAAACGAAAAAGCGGAAGGGGAGAATGGCCAGAAATCCCCGAACCGGAGCACAGGTTCAGGTTGAAGAACATTTTGTTCCGTTCTTTAAAGTTTCAAAAGAATTGAAGTCCGTCGTGAATGAAAATTTAAAGAAAAGACAGTCGTCGTCACCTGCATAATCCAAAACAAACCAATAACCTGCATACTTTAGAAGGAGCAGCTCATGCCGAGCGGTAAAAAACGCTTGAGGAGAAAAATGGCAACTCACAAGCGTAAGAAACGTCTCAGAAAAATGAGACATAAAAAGAAGAACCGTTAATAGTCGGCGGGCCATCCCGTATGATTCGATACGGGATGGCTGCCACTGTCGGGACAACCATAGAACGCGGTGATAAACCCGGAGGTTTGTCCCAATCACATTCACTAACTCAGCGCTTTTCCGATGTCTTTTCGTATGTTTGCCTGCCTAATCTGCGGATTTTTTTGCATACATTTTTCAACGTTCGTCTGCTTTACTCAGCCCAAAACAATAAACATCCTTCACACGAACGATATCCATGGATCGTTTATGCCTCACGAGGCAGCATGGGTTCTCTCAGATCCCAAACCAGACATAGGAGGTTTTTTAGAACTGCAGTGGCTCATCGACAGTATCAGGCAGAAAAAGTCTGCCGTACTCCTCCTCGACGGTGGTGATGTCATGACCGGAAATCCGATTGCGGAAATGAAGTATAAGGATTCGCGAGGAGGTGCTCTTTTCGAAATGATGAATTACATCGGATATGACGCATGGACGATAGGGAACCACGACCTTGATATATCACAGGAGAATCTTGTAGGTTTGACGAAAATCGCCTCATTCCCGACACTAAGCGCTAATCTTGTTGATTCATTCGGTAACCATCATCTCAATCACAAACCTGCGGTTGTTTTAACACGCGCTGGACTTCGAATTGGTATAATTGGAATAATGTCGAAAGATCTGTTCCGACTTACGAACACAAAAAACCTCAAAGGTTTACGCGTCCTCGGTGCACAAGAGATTTTACAAAAGATGGTAGATAGTCTGGACAATCTCACCGATCTGCTCATTGCATTGACACACCAGGGATATGAAGAAGATTCCATCCTCGCCGCAAATGTTACGGGCATCGATGTCATTATCGGGTCGCACAGCCACACGCGCCTTAATGCACCCAGATTGATTAATAATGTTATTATCGCCCAGGCCGGCGCTTACTGTGAGAATCTCGGCGAACTTGAACTAAGTGTTGAAGATGATGTTGTGATATCATACGAGGGTAAGCTCCATCCGCTCTGGGTGCGTCATGATCCGAAGGACACTCCGCTTAAACACATGGTGGATGAATACGCGGCGAAGCTGGATAGTGAATACGGAAGAGTCATCGGTACAGCTGTAATGACGATGAAGCGGTCAAGGGCTGAAGAAACAATCATAGGAACTTACGTAGCAGAAGCCGTTCGCAGCGCTGCACGCGCTGACATTGGAATTATCAACAGTAGCGGTCTGCGGAGGGATATCCCTGCCGGACCTGTTACGAAAATGAATGTGTACGAAACAATTCCGTTTCGGAATTTCATCTGCACTTTCCGCATCAGTGGAACTGATCTCAGGAGAATAATCGAAGAGTATGTGGGATCTCTGAAAAACCGACACATGTCGCTGGGCTTTGCAAATGTGCAGTGTATGTGGGAACGGCACGGCAGCGACTATCGAGTAGCCTCTGTATTCATTGGCTCAACCAAATTGAAGGATGATGAAGTGTATTCCTGCGCGACTATAGATTACGTCATAGATCAGGCGGAACGGTATCTTGGATTTGTACCGAATGATGTCACGACTTCCGACATGCTCTTTTTCGATGCGGTCGTTCAGAAGATTGAACGAGATGAGATAATTGGTAATTTTACTGCCCCCAGGTTTATTGAAAAGTGATTGACCAGTTCAAGAATACAATAATTATACATCGGTATTACAATTAGTGTTCGGCAATCGGCGGGAGTCGCCGGAATTTCGCACACGCATGGACGTATGTTGTTTGGGAAATTGTAAATTCACGTTCACTGTATTCATACGATATTCAAATGAGGTATGTATCGAAGTTAGGGTGAAAAACAAATTAAACGGAACGTAATCGCGATATCGAATTCATATATACAGCTTAAACGCTCCGGACTAAAATATCATGCTTGAAACCACGTCCCGATTATTTAACGGATTCTGCGAATTACTTGATTTTTAAGCAAATAATTGGTAATATTAGCTACAAGTTTGTTCATTTCCACCGTGATAAGGAGTTATCGACATGGCTGATGAAAAAAGCAACATAGCAAAGGGATTATTAATCGGATTTCTTGCTGGTGGTGTCATAGGAGCTATATTAGGGCTCTTATACGCGCCGAAGAGCGGTAAGGAATTACGTTCCGATATAAAGCGTAAAGCTACCGATCTTGCAGAGGATGCGGGTGAATTCATTAGAGTCGCCAAAACTAAAGGAGCCGGATTCGTCCAGCAAGGAAAGAGTCGTTCGGAGCAGGTCGTATCGGAAACTAAAGAGAAAGCTGAGCACATACTCGGTGACGCGGAGAGGATGCTCTCGGATATACGGGAACGTGCAGGGAGTGAGGGCAGCCGTCTGAAGAATGCCTTCCGCGCGGGGGTAGATGCTTATAAAACAGAAAAAAATAAAGATGTATCCTAGTTTTTATTGACCGAGGGAAAGAGCCATCTCATGGAAAATATTCTCGTTATTGTGCAGATGCTTGCGCTTCTTGCGCTCACTGTCGTCTGCATCTACCTCGTAACAGTAATTGTCAGGGTTCGTAATATTCTCAACATCGTCGAGACCGATCTCAAAGAATTCAGCACTAGAGCGATCCCCATACTGGATAATCTTGATATCATTACAAATAGAATTCGCAGTGTGACGGAAAATATCGATGAGCAGGTTGAGATAGTGAAGGGATCGATCCGGGCAATAAAGGAAGTTGCCGATAACATTGTTGGATTCGAGCGAAGGATTCAGAACAGCATAGAAGAACCTGTCTTTGAAAGTATTGGTGCGGTAGCGGCCGTCGTAAAAGGTGTACGGGCGTTTTTTTCCCGTCTGTGGGCATAGAGAAATAAATCCCTTTTTATCAAGAATACACAAACACAACAGAGGAGGACGATGCATTCCACGTAATTTTACGTCGGTGCAAAATATCGTCTGCGATTCCTTCGTGTCATAATGTTGGTTTGTACGCAATATCATTAAGGAGAAGTAAGTTTTATGAAAGAGTATACTGCTGATACAATCCGAAATGTCGCTTTTATCGGACATGGCGGATCCGGTAAAACGACACTGACGGAAGCTTGCCTGTACTCATCGGGAGGAACGACGCGTCTTGGAAGAGTTGAAGAAGGGAATACTATCTCAGATTACCACACGGACGAAATTGAAAGACAGATATCAATCAACGCTTCACTCATCCATTACGATTGGAGAGGGACGAAGATCAACATCCTGGATACACCCGGTTACAATGATTTCACAGGCGAGGTGAAAGCCTCGCTGCGTGTTTCTGACACGGCCGTCGTTTTCTTAAAAGCCGTGGAGGGAGTAGAAGTCGGTACGGAAATCGTCTGGAAGTCGGCGAAAGAACTGAACACCGGCGTCGTAGTGGTTATAAACAAACTTGACAATGAAAATTCCGATTTTGATAAAACGCTCCAGAGCGCTATCAATCGTTTTACGCACGACATCATACCGATTCAATTTCCTCTTCAACAGGGTGTGAATTTCGAATCGATAGTTGATATTCTCAGAATGAAAGTGCTGAAGTACGAGCGTGACGGTAAGGGCAGGTACACTGAGGCAGATATTCCGGCCGAACTGCAGGCAAAAGCGCAATCGATGCGGGAACAGCTGATCGAGAAGGTCGCTGAAGCAGATGAAAAACTTCTTGATAAATTTTTCACGAATGGCACCCTCACGGAGGCGGAATTGAAGGAGGGTTTGCGTATCGGAATCAGGGCCAGAAAAGTATTTCCGGTTCTCTGTACTGCAGGTTCGCACAATATCGGAGCGGCCTCCTTTATGGATTTTCTGGTTGATTATTGCCCAAGTCCGCTTGATGTCGGTCCTGCGGTAGGAACAATGGCAAGTAATTCGAATGAGGTTAAAGTACCCTGCGATCCGAATGCTCAACCCGTACTCTTCGTCTTCAAGACGGTTTCGGAGCCGCATGTCGGAGAATTATCGTTCTTCAGAGTCTATTCGGGATCCGTGAGTCCCGGAAATGACCTCGTCAACAATACAAACGGTAAGGCAGAGCGCCTGGCTCAGATCTTTGTCATGAATGGCAAGGAGCGGAAGGAAATTGCCAAACTTTTTGCCGGCGATATCGGTGCGGTAGTAAAATTAAAAGATACCCATACCAACAACACACTCAGCAGTAAGTCATTTTCTGTCAAACTTCCGCCTATTCCTTTCCCTGAACCGGTAATCAGTATGGCAATTCTAGCGAAAGCGAAGGGCGATGAGGATAAAATCGCCACAGGTTTGCACGGTCTGCATGAAGAAGATCCGACATTTGTAATGACCGTTGATCCGGAAGTGCGTCAGACAGTCATAAGCGGCCAAGGTGAGCTCCACCTCGACATCATTATCAAACGCCTCAAAGCGAAATATGGCGTTGAGGTTGAAATGATTGAGCCGAAGATTGCGTACCGGGAGACAGTAAAGGGCCGGGCTAACGAAATCGAGTATAAACACAAGAAACAGACGGGAGGCCGGGGGCAGTTTGGTCATGTCTGGATAAAGCTTGAACCATTGTCACGCGGGAGCGGTTTTGAATTTGATGATGCAATTGTTGGGGGGGTCGTCCCGGGCCGTTTTATTCCCGCCGTGGAAAAGGGGATCATAGAGGCGATGTCAGGTGGTGTTGTTGCCGGCTATAAAGTTGTGGATGTAAAAGTCACACTCTTCGATGGATCATACCATGATGTCGACTCCGACGAACATTCTTTCAAAATTGCCGGACGTATGGCATTTAAAAGAGCTTTTCAGGAAGCGAAACCCATCCTGCTTGAACCGATATACGAAATTGAAATTACCGTGCCGGAGGAGTACATGGGGGATGTGTTAGGCGATATTTCGAGCCGACGGGGGAAAATCCTCGGCATGGATACGGATAGTTCGAATCAGGTTATACGAGCGCTTGTTCCGCTTAAAGAGTTGTTTCGATATTCAACGACATTACGTTCGATGACGCAGGGGAGGGGAATACACCGGCAAAAGTTTGATCATTATGAAGAAATGCCCAGGGAAATTACTGATAAAATTATTGCGGAGCACCAGAAACAAAAAGTTGAAGATGAAACCTGAGAGCATCACTTTGGACGCGAAAAAGCGTACCGAAACATTCTGGTTGATACGGGATGTTTCGGTTTTTTTATTTCACTTGTGTGAAAACAATATAGCCTGACATATGGAACGACTCCATTCGCCGTGGCGATCCAAGTACATCGCCTCATTTTACGATAAAAATAAGGATGATTGCATCTTCTGCGCCGCAGGAACCAGCGCAGACGATGAACAGCATCTTGTCTTATCCCGCGGAAAACTGACTTTCGCCATCATGAACATTTATCCTTACAACAGCGGACATCTCATGATCGTACCGTACAGGCATGTTCCGTCGATAACCGATCTAACCAATGATGAATCCCTGGAAGTCATGGTACAATTGCGCAAGATGGTTTCCGCTCTCCAGAAGATTTCACACCCCGATGGTTTCAATATGGGGTCCAATATCGGCCGGAGTGCGGGGGCCGGCATCGACCAGCATGTCCATTTCCACCTCGTACCCCGCTGGCAGGGAGACACCAATTTCATGCCCATTCTTTCTGATACAAAAATGATATCGGAAGACATTAAGGATTTATGGCGAAAATTAAGGGAAAATCTGTAATATTCTCCATAACATCCTTCACCGGGAATTCGACCGGATGCCTGGTAATTCCGTTCAAAGTACGATAATCGACAGCAGTTGGAGGAATTTTCATATTCAATGCATTATACCTTGACTTTTTAGTTTTTATCGGTTATAATTATACAATAATGTACTTTTGATTGGTAATGTGGCCACGACAGCTCGTTTCGCTGTTTCGGTTTTCACATGATCCAGATGCTGATGTTCTGAACGCCGGATGCTAGAAATAAAGTACGTCTAATGAGTGAAACAGCTCACGCTGTCTGATTACCTTTCCAAAACGTCAATCGCCAGAATCACATTTTCACTTGCATTAGTAAGTAATTACAGCTTCATTAATGAAGAGAATGCGCCGGGGAATTTTTTTTATAGCGACGCTTTCATACCTGATTGTAAGATTTATACACTATATCACGAAAGGGGCGTGTATGTATGAAAAACAAGCTGGTTCTATCTTTTCTGTTTCTTTTCATTGCT
>CAYGXH010000100.1:0-8625 GCA_964353675.1 uncultured Chlorobiaceae bacterium | reverse complement strand
AGTGGAAACCGCAACAATATTCGGAGAGAGGGGTGCGATTGTTAGTCCGGACTCTCTCGTCTTGTACCAATTTCAAAACGGACAGGTGAAAACAAGTTTTATACCTTTTGCAGTGCCTCAACTCACTGTTGGTGATCTCTACGGCACGCAGGGCGTAATTCGCTTTATTCAACTGCCGGAAATGAACAATGTACCAAAAGCTTCACTATTCGGAATAGGCGCACGGCATAGCATTAGCCGGTATCTGCCGCCGATACCCGTGAATCTCTCAGCCGGACTTTTCTATCAATCGCTGAAAATCGGAGAGATCTTTGAAGCTTCTACTTTCACGATCGGCGCTCAGGTCAGTAAATCGTTCGCGGTTCTTACTCTATACGGCGGACTGCAGTACGAATCGATATCAATGGATCTTAACTATACCTATCAGGGTACTGTCCCTGGTTATACTCCTCCGAGCCCTAAGGTTACTCTTAACATTGAAGGAAAAAACCAATTCCGGGGTACGGCTGGTTTCAATATTAACTTACTTGCATTCAATATCTTTGCCGATATCAATGTCGGTAATTCCATCGCCGCAAGCGGCGGCATCGGATTCGGTTTTTAAATGTTGAATATACTTAATGGAAAAATTTAAAAAGGAACGTATTATGAAAAAATATACACAACTGATGGTCATCTCGGCAGGATTGGCTGCCCTTCTCCTGGCGGGGTGCGAACTCAGTAAATATCCACTGATTCTTGACGCTTCCGGTAAAAGCAGAACTATCCACGTCGAGGTAAGTCCACCAGCGGAATATTCAGATTCTGTCACAATTTCAATTGCGGATTTGAAAGATCTAACTGATTATGATATCGACTCAATCCGTTTCTACAATCTCACACTTAACGTGGACAATAATACATCGCCGGAGAATGCAGCCATTTCCGGAGATATATTGGTCAATGATATTTCATTGCTTACATTAAGCAACGTGCAGGTGGCTCAATTCTCAAAGGAAAAGTCGATATTCGATAAAACTATTACAGGATACAGTTATAATAAACTTGGAGTAGTCTTTCTTCTAAATGCGCTGAAGACACAGTTACCATCAGATATTGAAGTGAAACTGAGAGTGAATCAGATTGCTGATCCGCTCCATTTTGATCTTACGATCACACTCTACGCACAGGTATTCGCAAATCCGTAAAATCCCTGTGGAACTCAAGTAATGGTAAAGCCTCCTTCCGAGGAGGCTTTTTTATTTTCCGCGAGGAAGACAGGAAAGGATTTCAGAGGGATAATTTGTAATGATTGCATCAATTCCGTAGCGAAGAGATCGCTTGGCTTGTCGTTCCGTGTTAACTGTAAATTCTCCGACCAACATATTCTTCTCGTGCACAACTCTTACTGTCTTTTTATGTAATTTCATGCGGCTCATGATGAGATATTGAATCCCGAGTGACTCTGCATAAGCAGCAGGCGAGCGGAATGCGTGGGACAGAGGATCATAAAGCAGTCCGCGGACGATCCGGGGATCAATCAAGCCAATTTCTCTTAATGTTTTACTGCTGAATGAAGAAATCAGGACACTTTCGTATAGTTTAAATTTTTTAACTATTGCAACACATTTTCTTAGAAGTTCCTGACGTGCCGCTTGGGTCCGTTCCCACTTAATTTCAACGTTGATACCGATGGCAGAACCAAAATCTCTGAAGATTTCTTCCAGCCTGGGGATAGTTTCAAAGTAAAATTCGGTGTCCCATCCTGCTGCAGCATTGTACTTTTTTAGTTGTTGAAGTGTATAATTCCTTATTGAACCCGTTCCGTTCGTGGTACGATCAAGATTCGCATCGTGTATTACTACCACATGACCATCCCCAGAAAGGTGCACATCAAGTTCTATTGCATCTGCTCCCTCTTCACATGCAAGTCGGAATCCTGCATGTGTATTTTCTGGAGCTTTCCCAGAGGAACCGCGGTGTGCGACAACAATCGGAAGATTGCGCGGGGAAAGCCAGGAAAAATTCATTTTGAGCTTAGCATAGTGAGAATATTTTGAGTGACGCTCTCAATTGCACCTGCGGCATCGACTGTCCGCAGGATGCCTGTTTTTGCATAGTAGTACTTCACCGGTGAAGTCATGCTCTCGTACACATTCAGGCGCTTGCTTATGATTTCCGGTTTATCATCATCCCGTTGGAAGAGTTCACCGCCGCATCGTTCACAGCGGGATGGGTCTGTCAGCTTGTCGGATAAAAGATTATAGATTGCGCCACACTGCCGGCAGGCAACCCGGTTGCTCAGACGCTGAACCACCTTATCATGCTTGATTTCCATGCTTATAACCATAGTTAGTTTCATCTCGAGATCAACCAGGAGCCGGCTCAACGACTCGGCCTGAGGAACAGTCCGCGGAAAGCCGTCGAGGATAAATCCGCTTTCGGCCTTTGGCGATTGAATGACATGTTTTATCATTTCGATCATGAGGTTGTCGGGTACCAATTGGCCCGAATCGAGGATTGCCTTTGCCTTTTGTCCCAGGTCCGTACCGGTTGCGACCTCCTGACGCAGGATATCCCCCGTCGATATGTGCAGAATGTTCAGCATGACTGAAAGTATCTTCGCCTGCGTTCCCTTACCGACCCCGGGGGACCCGAAAAGGATCAGCCGTATCTTCTGCTTACGATCATTCATCATCTTTTCCTGCTTTTTCTATTTTTTCGATTATTTCCCGTATTTCCTTTAGTACTCGTTTGTCGGTTTCCCGTTCCGCATACTGTTTCAGAGGTTTGACTACCCGTAAATCGCCCATATCACCCAATGCCCGAATGGCGGATCTTCTGACAGAGTAACTTCGGTCGCGTGCTAAACGTAAAAGCATGTACATAACATCATCCCGTTCTTTCCATTGCGCGGCGAGAAGGTTCAACGCCTGAATTCTCAGGTTTGGATCGATTCCGTAGGTTGTGTGTTTAGTTAGTATGTCGAATGCGTAATCGTCGTGCATTCTCGAGAGGAGACGCAATGCTGTACTGCGTATGATATCGTTGTAGGAATTTGCCTGCAGGGCTTTTTCGAGGTACGTAACCTGATGCAGAGAATCAACAGACGTGAGCGACTGCAGTGCCGCGGCTGCCACCGAGTAGCTGGAATCTTTTTCGAAAGCATGTTGCAGTGTATTCAATACATCCGCTCCCTTGAATCGTCCGAGCGATGCGACTGCCGCCGTTCGCACACGCGAGTCGAGGTCTCCGTAAGCAAGAATTAATGAATTGATAATGGTATCCCTCTTCATATTTCCAAGCGCCCACACAGCCTCCTGACGTACATCAGAAAATCTGTCCTCGACTGCCGCCCGCATTAAGGCGCTGACTGCGGTATCGGAATTCGGGTACCACTGCAGTTCTCTAATTGCCTGAAGTCGGTCGACTCCCTCTGAAGCATTCTTTATCTGAAAAATCCATTCCTCCAGTGGCTTTTCATATTTTAATCTCTTCAGAACTTTATTCCCCTTATCGAATATGACACACTGCGGCTGCTGGTATGCTGGGAATGTGAACCGCTCTTCTACCTTTTCAATCATTACGCGGTATGTCTCGGGAGTTCCGCGTATCCAGACTTCAATATCAAGCGGCGTTCGGAAAATTCCTGTTAATGAATCGATTTGCTGGCGCTGGCTGACAGCAACTTCAATCTGGCGATCGGTCTGACTCCAATGGGTTGTTACCTCAAAGACCGGGCATCCGGCTCCATATACCCACTGCTGAAAAAACCAATGCAGGTTATAGCCGGTAACGTCCTCGACCACGTCCTCAAAGTCTTCGGTATCAACACACTTGAACGCGTATGTATCAACATAGCGATGAATTGTTTTCCAGAAAAGTTCATCACCTATTAAATCGCGGAGCATGCCGAGTACGACAGCGCCCTTGCCATAAATGCGGCTGTCGAACAGGTCCATCGGTTGATTGTATCGGTCGCACACCATAGGACGGCGGCGCGCGCCATCGTCGACATTGCGGATAATTTCCTGCTGTCCCATCATTTCCACCGAAGCAGCGTCTTTCCCAAGGTCGTATTCAATGAACTGATTCGTGAAATAAGTCGCAAATCCTTCGTTGAGCCAGGCATGCGACCAATCCTTACATGTTATGAGATTTCCAAACCACTGATGCGCAAGTTCATGAGCGACAAGTGCGTCACTTGTAAAGTCCAGATGCGCGCGGGAGTCGTGAATTGTTCTGTCGGTCAGGGTTGTCGCGTTGACGTTCTCTTCGCCGCCGAAGAAGAAATCACTAACAACGGTCTGGGAATATTTATCCCACGGATATCTGTACTGAAAGCGGTTAGAAAAAAACTCCATCGCTACCGGTGTTTTCGAAAACGAACGCATCGCATCTTCCTTCTGCACCGGGTACACAAAGTAGCTGAGTGGAATAGTTTTCCATGTATCCTTCACTTCAGTATATTCCCCGACTACGAGAGAGGTGAGGTACGAAACATGAGGGTGCTCTTCCAGCCAGTGGAAGGTTGCTTTTTTGCTTTGTGGATTTTTCCTAACGCTGAGGAGCTTTCCGTTGCTAACGGCCGTGAACCTGTCGTTTACGGTAACGATCATTTCACTGCTTGCCATATCATTCGGAGAATCATAGCAGGGGAACCAGTAGTGGTTATCCTCCGCTTCACCCTGTGTCCATACCTGAATCGGTTTTGCGGGATATCCGCTGTCAGGTTCAATAAAATACATGCCTCTCTCGGGTGATGTGACGGCGTAACTCACCGTCAGAGTTAATGTGTCATCCAATCCGTAAGAGTTGGCGAGATCGACAAAAATAGAATCGTTCCGATGAGTGAAATTGACGGTCTTCATGCCGAGGCGGGCGCTTTTTATTACCATATCGGCCGCATCGAGAACAATCTCAGAAAACACCGGTCGCAAGGGGATCAGTTTTACCGACACTTCCCCCTCGCAGCTTTTTGCAAATTCATCGACAGTGATATTCAGCTTGTAGTGCAGGACATCGTACGTTCGTTCACGGGTGAAATGCCGTGGAGGTTCTTCTCCCCACGCAGTGGTAAGAAGCGCCTGAAGCAGTATGAACCGCATGATGATTTTCATGTGATCTTGACTCCTCTGACATTTATAAAATTTTCTTTTAAAGAGCGGTGCGAATCAGTCTGCTTAATTGATTTCACTGCAAGCTGGCCGCATGCCGCTTCTATGCTTTCGCCGGTGCTGCTTCGCACGAAAACGGTAACGTGTGATTCCCTTAGTCTTTTGACAAACTCGTCCAATTTCGCGATCGGTGTTGGTTTTAGTGTAGCGGCATAACCGGTGGGACCGGTGAATTGTATGCTATGGAACGGAATTATATTCATTTTGCAGGGGATCCGTTTCGACAGTTTTATAAGTTTCCTGACATCAATTTCACGATCATTGACACCCCGGAAGAGAATATACTCGAATGTAGGTCGGCGTTTGACCTTGTTGTAATAATATTCGATCGAAGTGATCAGTTCCCCGAGTTTATATCTTGTCGCGATCGGGATGAGTGAAGGGCGGATTTCATCATCGAGCGAATGCAGGGAAATCGCGAGCTTGAATTTTCTGCGATCATCGGCGATCCTGCGAATCTGCGGTACAAGTCCGACGGTGGATACAGTTATATGCCGTGCTGCGATGGCCATGCCGGTTGTAAAGATTTCGATGGAGTTCATTACACAGTCGTAGTTTAGGAGCGGTTCTCCCATTCCCATGAAGACAAGATTGGTGATGCGTTTACCTGTATGGCTTTCCATTTGGATGAACTGATCGATGATTTCTCCTGTAGTCAGATTACGGTAGAAGCCCATTGAACCGGTCGCGCAGAATTTACATTTGAGCGGGCATCCGACCTGTGTAGAGAGGCAAAGTGTGAGACGTTTCTGTTCCTCCTCAGATTTTGCGTCGGGATCCGTGAAAGCTGTACGGGGAGGGATGAGGACGCTTTCTATCTGATGGCCGTCGGACAGTTCGAACAAAAACTTTGCGGTTCCGTCTTCAGACCGTTGCTCAGTGATAATTTTTATTGAGGGGATGGATGCAATTTCGGCGAGTTTATTCCGGAATGTCTTGGAAATCGTGCTCATATCCGTAAAGGAGGAGGCTCTTTTCGCATAGAGCCATTCGAAGAGTTGTTTCCCGCGGAATTTCTTTTCACCGACGGCGAGCGCGAATGCTTCAAGTTCCGGGAGGGTCAGACCTTTGAGGTTGATCTTGTTCATATGCAATGCCCCAATTTAAGAAATGGGGTGGAGCAATGCAAAATCCAGTTATGGAACACGGATGACACGGAAAAGGCACAAGATTTACACGGATTGCTTATCCGTGTCAATCCGTTTCATCTGTGTTATCCGTGTTCTCTTGAGCTTCAGAGAGCTTTTTGCAGTTCCTCGATCGTAATGGGCTTGGAAATAATTTTCTTGTCCTTGTCGATCAGGAATATGGTAGGTGTAGCATATA
Source organism: uncultured Chlorobiaceae bacterium (assembly GCA_964353675.1). Classification (GTDB taxonomy): domain Bacteria; phylum Bacteroidota; class Ignavibacteria; order UBA10030; family SZUA-254; genus CAYGXH01. The sequence goes on along the minus strand of CAYGXH010000100.1, from coordinate 2,143 downwards.
TGTAATAATCCGATGCGACGGCACCTCTCCATCCGTTCGGATCGTTGACGTTAGTCCAGGTTAGTTTGTGATTTCTGATGAAATTGAGCCATTCATTTCTTTCGGTATCTAAAGAAACCGCTAAAACTTCAATACTTGTATCTTTTTGACTTTGCAGATAATCGGCTAAACGCGGGATCATCGACTGGCAATGCGGACAATCAACCGAATAGAACAGGATCAGAATCTTTCCGGCATTCATTTTCATTAGCGAGATCTTTTTGCCGGAAGTGTCCGGTAAATTGAAATCAGGGACAGTGCCGCCAATCGGCAGCATTTTCTTCTGCTCGATCATTTTCTGAATCGAGCTTCCCTTGCTTTCATCGAGGCAAAGATCGTCTTTTATCACGTAATTATCGAGTATGTAACTGATGCATTTCTCAAATCCGAATTTCTTAAAACCATCGATCAGATATTCAGCGATGTGCTGATAAACCAGCACGTTCATTTTTGCTTTATTGAGAATCGTATCCACCGCGTTCATGAATTCCTTCTCGAGGAGTTCCTTTGGCAATTGAGGATTCCGGTAATATGTCAGGTATTCGATCGATTTATTTGAAAAGACATCTGAATTTATGAGTTCATCATCATTAAAATCCACATTATCCAGCGCATGAGATTTCAGGTAGGATAATTGTTTATCGAGTGGCAGTGTAAAATCAACAATCGGCAATTGGGATGATTTTATATACCGGGCGGTGAACGATTTAGGTTTGATTTGTGAAGTATTATTGATGAAATCTGAATACTCATATTGTAAACGAGATGCCGTTGATTGAGTTATACTATAATAAGGATCTTCAGCTGGATAACGGGCTAAAACGAGCTGGAGCAATTCAGATTTTGTTTTGTACTGTTTGTTCAATTTTAAAAAGGAATAATAGAAGCGGTTGCTCTCCGATGCATCGATCTTCATACTGTCGATGATTGCATTCGCGTCAGATGTTATTTTGATATCTTCATTATCGAATATAAAATCGATCAATTTACCCTTGCCAAACGAGAGACGGTAAATGCCGGGGTGCTTATGCTGGTCTTTTATATTAAAAACAAATCTGCCGTTGCCTTTCGAGATAATCGAATCAATCTGCGAAAACTTTTCACCTGAAAGAGCGGAGAGATAGGCTTTATCGACTTTTAGATTGCTGATGGTAATATTTACAGTCTGAGTTAATAGAGTAGAATAAAAAAGTATGAATAGTATGAATAATTTTTTCATCTAATTACTCTTTTAGGAGTTTAATATATGAATGAAGAATCATTCAAATATATAAAAAATTAACCACAAAGGCTTTAACGCGTAGGGCGGAGAGTAGTGAGCAATGAGTTCGCAATTCTATGCTCTACGCTCTTCACTTCCAAATAACCAGTAACATTTTTTTTCGAAGTACCCACGTACAAACAACGAAGTACCAACCACCTCTCACCAATCACTTTTTCAAGTGTTAATCCTTGATACATCGGACACTATACCCGCTTGTGTAATATCCAAAGCCCAAGAAGATCGTGCTATTATCACTATTAATATTGATTACGTAATCGTATACAGGACTGCCCACCGTAGAACCCCAAAAGGACGTTCTTTCCCCCAAACCGTTGGAACCGCCACCCGGGGGAGTGCAAATACCTGAAAGAAGAGCTGAAAAACCGCTCGTGTTTGTTCCTATACCATCTCCACTTCCTTGACCGCTCGCTTTTAATGCATTACCGTTACCGCCAACCGCAGCATTAAGCGCCTCAAATTCTCCTTGCGTTGGTATATGCCAACCCGACGGACATATTCCTTTCGCCCCAGGGGCAGTTGAATACTGCATTGCCTCGTTCCATTGATACAGCCCGCCGTATGCATCACAATTTGCCGGATCATTAAGATAACAATACTTCTCGATTGTTCCATTGTCGCTCGCGTGCTGATTAATGTTAATTCTTGTTCCAACATCAAGATTCTCTTTTAACCAGCATTGACTGCCTATCTGCACTGTGTTATACTTTTGACCTGCATAATCTATTGGATTGCCACAACTCCACACACCAGTACCAAATATTATCATTCCATCGTCGTTCACTTTCACCCAGTAAGCGGTACCTTTTTTTAAGGTATCTT
>CAYGXH010000099.1:0-8626 GCA_964353675.1 uncultured Chlorobiaceae bacterium | reverse complement strand
GCTCCTCGCAAAGTCGTGTCACGATCTTGATATGCTCAGGTGGTGGATCGGGAAACCGTGTAAACGTGTTTCTTCATTCGGATCTCTGAAACATTTTAATACCAAAAGTGCACCTGCAGGCAGTACTCCCCGGTGTACCGACGGCTGTATGGTCGAGGCAACCTGCCCGTATTCTGCGTTGAAAATTTACTACCGCAACCGTACATGGCTCCACCACTTTGACCTTCCGAAGGATGGCGATCAGGGTCCTGTGATTCTCGATCATCTCAAAAACGGACCTTACGGTCGGTGCGTATACCATTGCGACAACGACGTTGTCGATCATCAGATTGTTTCTATGGAATTCGAAGATCAGATTACAGCTGCATTCTCCATGGAAGCGTTTACATCATACGCGGGACGGCGAACGCGCGTCATGGGTACAAAGGGCGATGCAGTTGGCGATGAGGAGACCCTAATTGTTGCAGATTTTCAAACAGAAAAGTCAACCGTTTGGGATGCTAAAGAAAGTGCAAAAATTCAATCGGGCCACGGCGGTGGAGATTACGGTTTGGTGCATGATTTTCTGCAGGCTGTGAACCAGCAGGATCCCTCGCTCCTTTCGTCGACAATCGAAGCGTCCATGGAAAGTCATCTGATAGCCTTTCGCGCTGAGGAAAGCCGCCTTAGCGGACAAATCATGGACGTGCGGTTAGACTGAAAAAAACATCGAAAAGGTTGTCGGTAACGCTCAATAAATACTATAAGATTTCTCACACAAGAAGGTGAAAAGCTATGAACTTTCTTAGAATTATTATTTCCACAATTCTGATCGCTCAATTCACAAATTTACTATTCGGACAACTGACCATGCAAAACCTTCCAAAAGATACTACCCTTTATACCGTCGGTTACAGCCACCTTGACACTCAGTGGCGTTGGGATTATCAGACGACGATACGCGAATATGTAAAGAATACTATGGTCGATAATTTTGCACTGTTTGAAAAATATCCAAATTACATCCTCAACTTCAGCGGCGCCAACAGGTATCGGATGATGAAAGAATACTATCCGGAGGATTTCGAACGAGTCAGAAGGTATGTTTCGGAAAATCGATGGTTCCCATGCGGTTCTTCAATGGAAGAGAGTGATGTACTGGCGCCTTCACCAGAATCAATAATCCGGCAGATTCTCTACGGTAACATTTTTTTCCGTAAGGAATTCGGCAAAGCGAGTGATGAGTTTATGCTACCGGATTGTTTTGGTTTCCCAGCGTCACTACCCACAATTCTTTCACACTGCGGCATGCGTGGATTTTCAACGCAGAAGCTCACGTGGGGATCGGCGATTGGAATCCCTTTCAACATAGGCAGGTGGATCGGACCCGACGGTTCATCTGTTCTCGCGGTATTTAATCCGGGTGACTATGTGGGAAAAATCAGAGAAGATCTGAGCAACAGCTCAAAATGGCTGGAAAGAATCACCAATTTGGGAAAACTTACGGGCGCTTTCTCGGAGTATATGTATTACGGGACGGGTGATATGGGCGGTGCACCGTCGGAGGAATCGGTGCAATGGCTCGAAAAGAGTATCGCTGGCACAGGACCGATTCGCGTTCTCTCTTCTCCTGCGAATGTGCTGTTCGATAACATTTCGGAAGAGCAAGCCGCAAAATATCCCACGTACAAAGGCGAACTCCTGCTGACGAATCATTCTGCGGGTTCTCTGACGTCCGCGGCATACATGAAGCGCTGGAACCGGAAGAATGAAATTCTTGCTACAGCCGCAGAGGCCTCCGCTGTCATCGGCGAGTGGCTGGGTGGCTTACCATACCCGAAAGAAAAACTGCAGGAGGCGTGGCGCCTCGTTCTTGGCGGACAGTTTCATGATATCCTGCCGGGGACGTGCATACCGAGAGCTTATGAATTTTCGTGGAATGATGAAGTGCTGGCGCTGAATCAGTTCGGAGGTGCCCTGTCAGATGCCGTCGGTGCATCTGCATCTGCCATGGATACTCGTACCGTGGGAGTACCGCTTCTTCTTTTCAATCCCCTTGCGGATGAAAGGGAAGAGGTGGTAAAAGCGACGGTCGCATACGAACAGTCGTGCCCGAAATTCGTTCGCGTATTCGGACCCGATGGGAAAGAAATCCTGTCACAGATACTGGATAATGACGGGACTTCGATTACACTGCTCATTCTGGTTAAGGTTCCGTCGGTCGGTTTTACAGTCTTCGATGTCCGCCCGTCACAAGAACCGTCATCGCTTGCAACCGATCTGTTCGTCACGGAAAGCAGTCTGGAGAACGCACGGTATAAAATTCTTCTGAATGCAAATGGAGATCCCCGTAGTATATACGACAAAGTTAATCAGCGTGAGATTCTAACAGAGCCGGCACGCCTCGCGTTCCAGTACGAAAGACCGCTCGAATGGCCTGCATGGAACATGGATTGGAACGACAGAAAACAGCCTCCGCGCGGGTATGTTGAAGGACCTGTAAAAATCCGTATTGCTGAAAAGGGGCCTGTACGAATAGCTCTCGAAATCGATAGAGAATCGCGGGGATCGCGGATTATCCAGTGTATTCAACTCTCTGCGAATGGGCAACGTGTCGATTTTGATACAAAGATCGACTGGTTTACACATGAATCTTCGCTGAAGGCGACCTTTCCGTTGACAGTTGCGAATCCGGTTGCAACCTACAATGGCGGCATAGGAACGGTTGAGCGGGGAAACAATGATCCGAAAAGGTTTGAGGTTCCTTCCCACCAGTGGATTGATCTTACCGAACGCAACGGGAGCTACGGTGTTTCAATTCTTGAAGACTGCAAATATGGTTCGGATAAACCGTCCGATAATGTTCTGCGGCTCACACTGCTCTACACGCCGGGTGTGCGCAGTGGTTACAAAGATCAGGCAACACAGGATTTCGGGAAACATGAAATGCTCTATTCAGTCTACGCTCATGCGAGTGACTGGCGCGCGGGGAATTCCGACTGGGAAGCAGCGCGGATTAATCATCCAATCCGCGTATTTCAGACCGTTCCGCACGAGGGCTTCCTCGGTAAATCATATTCATTCCTCAGGCTGAACAACAGGGCGGTTGGTCTGATGGCGCTGAAAAAATCAGAGTTAAGTGAAGATCTCATACTTCGATTCCGGGAAATACACGGCGCACGACACTCGATGGTGCAGGCAATCCTTCCCGCTGTTCCAACAGACGTGCGCGAAGTGAATGGTCAGGAACAAACGCTAGCGGAGTTGAAGTCCGGAGAAAAAAATATAACATTTGACATCGGACCTTATGAAATTAAATCATTCGCTCTCCGCCTTCCTCCCCCGGAACAACGAGTGATTCCTCCGTCGTCCCAACCTTTACAACTGTCGTATGATGTGTGCGCGTTTACTTCAGATAAAGATAAATCAGCTGGTAACTTTGACCAAAGCGGTGCCAGTTATCCTGCAGAACTAATACCTGTAACTATAAATTCAGGCGGGATTCTCTTCTCGCTTGGTCATACCGGTAATAAATCGGTGAATGCAGTGGCATGCAAAGGACAGATAGTAAAGGTCCCAAAAGGGAATTACAATCGTCTCTTTATCCTTGCTGCTGCATCAGAAAAGGATACAGAGGCGACATTTGTCGTTGATGGAAAATCCACGGCTCTGACAATCGCTGAGTGGTCGGGATTCATAGGGCAGTGGGATAACAGGATTTGGGATCGCTATGCACCACGCACACAGGATTTTGTGTGGGATAGCATATATTACCGCGGCTTAACGCCGGGTTTCATCAAACCGCATAATGTTGCAGCGTTTACCACGCACCGTCATCTGGCGAGCGGAGAGAACGAGCCGTATATTTACGGATATATATTCCGGTATTATCTCGATCTTCCCGAGGGCGCTTCAGAAATCCGACTGCCGGTCAATGATAAAATCAGAATCTTTGCTATGACTGCCGCCCGGGATAATATCGCGAATACATTTCCTGCTCACCCTCTTTATGATAAACTGGATCGAAAGAAAGAGGATTATGGGAGATTTCAGCTTACGGCAACACCGAAAATCTTTTCTCCTTCATATATAATAGAGGAGGATAGTTCGGTGGAAGTCAGTATAACAACAGATGACGTTGACGCTGAAATTCATTATACACTTGACGGATCCGAACCAACCGAAACTTCACCAAAGTATACTATGCCATTTACCCTCAGCTCAAATACGATGGTGAAGGCGATTGCAGCTCATCCGGAAAAACAACCAAGTTATGTCGATTCGGCAAGGTACTACCGAGCTTATGCAGTACAAAGCATTCGCAATGTTACTCAACCCTCGCCGAAGTACTCCGGACGAGGCGAGCAGACATTAATAAATTCAATCCGCGCACCATCATCATTCGGTGATAAAGAGTGGCAGGGTTATGAAGCGACGGACGTGGATGTCGTCCTTGATCTTGGGCGGGTAAGAACTGTCAGGAGGGTGACCGTAGGATGTCTGAGTGATAATGCAAGCTGGATATTTTTACCGGTGAAGATAGAGGTGCGTACCTCCCGCGATGGTATTGAGTATTCACCTATCAAGGCTCGTGCCTACGAAATCCCATCTGCAAACGAAGGGGTTTTTATAAAAGACCTGGTTGTGGATATTAATCCTGTTGAGGTGCAGTATGTTTCCGTTAATGTGAAAAATATCGGTACCTGTCCGTCCTGGCACTCCGGCGCTGGCGGGAAAGCATGGCTGTTTGTAGATGAAATATTTATTGAATAGAATTCCGGAGGATACATCGATGAAAAAGATCAGACTACTCTTGGTCATTGGTTTCTTTCTGAGCGTAAATAATTTGGTCCAGGCTCAGTCCGATAATCCTTGCGCAGATCCGGGGGCGATAGTACAATCGGGTAACGCACGGTTCACATTCCTTACTCCCGAACTCGTAAGATTAGAATGGAGTAAAGAAGGAATTTTCGAAGATAGACCGTCACTTGTTTTTATTAACCGTCTCTTACCGGTACCTGTCTATTCAGTTGATACTGTTAAAGAATGGCTGACCATCACGACGGAGAAAATCACGGTTCGTTACAAGAATGGTTCGGGAAAATTCGCACCGGATAATCTTTCAATCGGCTTACAACTCAACGGACAGAACATCGTGTGGTACCCGGGACTGGAGGATTCTCTGAATCTTAAGGGCACCACAAGAACTCTTGATGGCACTAACGGTGAAAAAGATGTTAAACTTGAACAGGGTATCATCTCCCGTGCCGGGTGGTCGCTCGTCGACGATTCTCAGTCACTTCTTTTCGATAGCTCGAATTGGAATTGGGTGACCGCTAGACGTCAAGGGGAAAGGATCGATTGGTATTTCTTTGGATATGGACACCAGTATAAAAATGCCCTCTATGATTTTACACGTATTGCCGGAAAAATTCCAATGCCCCCTCAATTCGCCTTCGGTTACTGGTGGTCACGCTACTGGACGTATTCCGACGATGAATTAAGACGGCTTGTAAATGAAATGAGGAGCTATGATGTTCCCATTGATGTTCTTGTCGTCGACATGGACTGGCATGAGACCTACGGGTTAAGCTCGTGGAACACCCGTCGTGATCCGTTCGGACAATCGGTCGGATGGACAGGCTACACTTGGAATCGCTCTCTGTTCCCCGATCCTGAGAAATTTATTAAGTGGACAGATACTCAAAACCTGAAGACAGCTCTCAACCTCCATCCGGCCTCTGGAATTGCGCCAATGGAAGAACGATATCCAGAGTTTGCGCACGCATATGGATTTGACACGACAGGGAAACAGTACATTCCTTTCGCAATAGAAGAGAAAAAGTGGGCGGAGACGTATTTCAATATCCTGCTCCGGCCATTCGAAAAACAGGGAATCGATTTCTGGTGGCTTGACTGGCAGGCGTGGCTCGAAAATAAGAATATGAAAGGTCTCAGTAACACGTGGTGGCTCAATTATACATTCTTCACAAATATGGAGCGTCAGGGCGAGAAACGACCTCTTCTTTTCCACCGGTGGGGAGGATTGGGCAATCATCGGTACCAGATCGGATTTTCGGGTGATACATATATTACTTGGGAATCGCTCTCATACCAGCCATATTTCACGGCAACTGCAAGCAATGTTGGATATGGATACTGGAGTCATGACATTGGCGGACACATGGGCGGTGAACCGAATTCCGAGATTTATCTGCGGTGGCTTCAGTATGGTGTTTTCAGCCCTATACTGCGTACCCATGCGACAAAATCCGCGGAAATCGAGAGACGAATCTGGAAACACGGAAACTACTTTGAGCTCATGAGAGATGCAATCCATCTCCGGTATGCGCTCATACCGTACATCTACACTGCTTCCCGCAAGGCTTATGAAACCGGTGTTTCGCTGTGCAGGCCGATGTACTATGACTATCCTGAAAGTGAGGATGCATATCTTTTCAAGGATCAGTACATGTACGGTGAAGATATGCTCGTTGCTCCGATTACGGAGAAGGTATCGGAAAAAACCGGCTTTGCTACAAAAAGGATCTGGCTCCCGACCGGTGATTGGTATGAATACTTCACCGGTTCAACGATTAAGGGCGGTAAGGTCATCGAGAGGAAATTTTCTCTTCAGGAAACCCCGGTCTACGTAAAGGGAGGCTCTGTCGTACCAATGTATCCGAAGAGAACGAATCTCCAGCCGCGGATCGACACCCTCCTGTTGACGGTCATACCGGGCGGAGACGGTGAAACCGAAATCTATGAAGATGACGGAACGACGTCAGAATACAAGAGAAATCAATTTACAAAAACAAAAGTGACAAAAAAGGCAAATGAACAAGGAGAAGTGATAGTTGTAATTCATCCACGCAGCGGAAAATACCGAGCCATGTCAGAAAGCAGGGCATACGAGGTGTGTTTCCCGTCGAGTTATCCTCCGACAGCAGTGAGGGTAAATGACAAAGAATACCGGTTCAGCAAGGAACCGAAGTACGGCACTTGGTGGTACGAGGGTAATCGTCTGACCACACACGTCCTGATACCCCGACACCCGTGCGGGAAGTCCGTTAAACTCGCGATCCAATGGTCTGAGGAACAGATGCAATCTGCAGATCTTCTCAACGGCAAGATCGGATTTTTTAGCAGACTGCCGAAAATCATTCAGATGATGAAGGATGAAATGAATCGACGTGATCCGATTGCAAATGCTCCTTCTCTGGTACTCAGTGCAGGGAGTCTCCCAACGAGAATTACATATTCACCTGAGCGGACATTAGAATACATGAAAGAATTCGACCGAACATATATGGACATGCTCAGTCATATTATGGATGTGCCACGCGGTGACATTGGAGTCCTTGAAACCATTCTTCATCAGATGCCCGAAATTTCTAAAATTCTTCCGGCACCAATCATTACACTTGAAAAACATGCATCAGATCATCCTATACGTGTACAGTTGACATGTTCTGACCCATCAGCGGCAATATATTACACACTAGACGGCTCTTCACCTACGGAGCGATTGATACCCTACAGCCAACCGTTCGATGTGATGAAGACTGTTCAGATCACCGCCCGGGCATTCAGACCGGGATTTTTACAAAGCTTTAAATCGATGGAACTCTTTCAATTCGTCTACGCTGACACAGTGGAATTTACCTATCCCTACAGTAGTCGTTATACAGGCGGCGGCAACCTCGCACTTGTCAATGGAAAATTCGGTATCCCAGAAGATTACCGTTCGGATTGGGTGGGTTTCCAGCAGGCGGATATGGTTGTGAGTGTACGGCTGGTTAAGCCCAGATCACTCTCGTCAATCACCGCACGGTTCCTTCAATCACAGGATGTATGGATTTTCCTGCCTACCCGTGTTCAATTTGAAGTTTCATCCGGCAACGGTGAATTCCACTCAGTCTTTGAGTTGGATATGAAAGCGGAAGCAGAATCTCAATTCGGCGAGAGTAAAGTAAAATTGGTCACTGGATCTTTCAATGCTAATGATATTACCCAAATCCGTATTACGGCCAAAAACGTCGGAACCTGCCCGCTATGGCACAGGGGTGCTGGCGGAAAAGCATGGATTTTTTCTGATGAAATAATAATAGAGTGAAATGTATCTCACAACGTACGCATGAAAATGAAGTCAATTATTCTGATTTGTTTTTCGCTTCTAATCTTTCCCTTCTGCAGTTTAAGTCAGGTAACGTTTACCGCTGATTCATGGAGTATCTCGTTGGAAAAAGATGGCCGGATTTCATCGCTCTACGATCGTCTTCATGATCGCGAATTCCTTGAACAGAGTCAGCCTGTGCCATTTGTGAGACTTAAAATTGGAGGCGGGATACAATATCCGGACATGCTTTCCTACCAGCCGGCCTCGGGCACTATCGATCTATGGTACTATGAGGATGGCATCAACGTCAAAATCGAAGTGAAAAGGAAGAGTACATACCTTTCCTTCGAAGTCATTGATGTGCAGCCAATCGATAAAGTGGACATACTCATCTGGGGACCGTTCCCATCGAAGATTAGTGAGATTGTAGGAGAAATTATTGGTGTTGTCCGAGACGATAAGTTCGCATTCGGGATACAAGCTCTAAACGTAGGAACAATTGGTGGATATCCGCGGAGTGAAGACGGA
>CAYGXH010000098.1:7971-8632 GCA_964353675.1 uncultured Chlorobiaceae bacterium | reverse complement strand
TACCTATGACAGACCTTGATCTGACCGTGATTCCGCGGACGAGTCCCAGATTATTCTTGATCCGGTAACCGTCGAGGTTAAACGTTGTCGTGATTAGTGAATGATTTATCATGATATTCTCATTTAAGTTTTATGGATTTTACCATATTCTCGAACGTCGGGAAGTAGTTGTTTTTTTGAGATGCAAAGTAATTGACTGTAATTCGGATTACCTTGTCGTTCTTTACGGTGAAGTATACGCGGCTGCCGATATCCTTTCGCGGAGAGTAATCAGCCCAGTATGCATCCTGTCCGTCTATCTGGGATTGTCCCGATGTCCGTACATTGTACCGTGTTTTATTCTGCGCCCACACCTTATCGGCTGTCAGTTTTTTTGCGCCGAACACGTCAATGTGTATACTGCAATCGAGTCTGTCGGCGCGCATTTCCATCGCGAGGTCGTCATTCGCACCCTTCCTCACCGGGACAAATTCGAGATTTTCAGGATAGGGCATAGTAAAGAAATTCGATGTGTATGTCTGCATTGTAGGGGAGGGTGTCCATTGATCCGGCTTCTGCACAACTATCACAGGTGGTTCGAATGAATTCACCATCGCGTTGAACACATCCGCATGAGCGGTGTAATGATCGCCGTATCCGAGGCAAGTAATTTTATAAACAG
>CAYGXH010000098.1:0-7961 GCA_964353675.1 uncultured Chlorobiaceae bacterium | reverse complement strand
AGACAGCAGTATCGCCGGGGAAATAGATATCGTATCCGGTGATCTGCTTCTTGGAGGTGACGGGTATTCCGTAGCCGATCTTTGTTGCTTCTTTGCCGGCGATGGTAATTTTCTCATCGGGTAGAACCTGAATGTTTTTCCAGGTTTGTTTAAGATCTTCTTTACCCTCCAGGGTAATATCATCAATCGTTCCTCCTTTATACTGCAGAACTTCTATGGATACTTCTGCGCCTTCCTCACCTGTTCGAGGATCGAGGAACTTATTAATTACTTCCTGTGATTTTGAAAATTTTGCCCTGCCTGCTTCACCGAGACTCTTCCACTCTGCTACGTATTTTACCTTGAATCCGAACGCAGGGTCTTTATATTCGCTGAGTTCGCCGATTTTGACAGGCTCGGGTTTTTTTTCGCAGCCGACCAGGAGAATGCTGAAAGCGATGATGATGATCGTAAGTTGTTTCATGATGTTGACTCCGTGTGAAAAAAATGGATAATTAACGGTATTACCGACTTCCTTGAGAGTTTTCGGTGTCTCCACGAAAACGGGGAAAATGTGAAAACAAAGATACAAAAAGTTTAGGATAGACTCAAATATTGTCTGCACGTTATTAAAGAGAACGTTTGGTATTACCGACCTCTTTTCCTATATTTTTACCTGTATGATAACAAAGAATTTACAGGCAAAGCCGATTGGCGTTTTTGATTCGGGGATCGGGGGTTTGACTGTCGTACGCTCGATTATGATGCGCCTGCCGTATGAAAATATCGTTTACTTCGGCGATACGGCGCGCGTGCCATATGGTCCCAAGTCGCCGGAAGTCGTTCGTCAGTACGCTGCTCAGGATACGCAGTTCCTTGCCGAGCATAATGTTAAAATGATCGTCGTTGCGTGTAATACGGTATCTTCGGTCGCTTTGGAAATCGTTCAGAAGCATTCGCGTGTTCCGGTCATCGGCGTCATTGATCCCGGAGCCCGTGCGGCAGTCGCCGTTTCTGTAAAAAAAAGAATCGGAGTTATTGGGACTGTCGGCACGATCAGAAGTAACGCATATACAAACTCGATACGCCAGGTTGATCCGTCGGTAATCGTCATCGGACAACCTTGCCCGCTCTTTGTTCCGCTCGCAGAGGAAGGTTGGATAGATCACAAAGCAACAGATCTGATCGCGAGTGAATATCTGTTCCCGCTGAAACTTCAGAAAATAGATACACTCGTTCTTGGGTGTACGCATTATCCCATTCTCCGACGCGTTATCGAAAAAATCCTCGGAGGGAACGTCAAGCTCGTCGATTCGGCAGAAGCGACAGCGGAGGAAGTGATGCGCTTGTTGGATGAACGCGGCTTACGCAATCCGAGCACTCTGAAGGCAAACGTACAGTTTTTTGTCAGCGATATACCGTATAAGTTTGCCGAGATCGGCGAGCGGTTCCTCGGACGGAAACTGGGGAGAGTACGGAGAGCGGAAGGATTTTTTTAAGTATGAATTTCTTCTGTAAAAGGATGGCGGGATGGCGGTAAGGGAAATTCTTCTTCTCGGAAATCCAGTTCTCCGGATGAAATCACAAAGTGTGGAAAAAATTAATGAAACAGTGCGGGAGATTATCACGGATCTGAGCGATACGCTTGAGCACTTCAGGAGAACAAACGGATTTGGTCGCGGAATTTCTGCGCCTCAGATTGGTTGTTCGGTAAGAATCATTTACATAACCATCGGTACATCTCTCGTCCTTGTCAATCCGAAAATCGTCGGACGATCGAGGGAGACCATGCGGCTCTGGGACGATTGCTTTTCATTCCCGGATATCATGGTGAAGTTGAAGCGACATAAAAAAATCAAAGTGAAATATTTCGATGAGTCCATGAAGGAACAAACCTGCGATTTCATAGGGGATCAATCGGAGTTGGTTCAGCATGAAATCGACCATCTTAATGGTGTTCTTGCTATCGATCGCGCGGTCGACACTAAGCACATCATTCTGAGGAGCGAATGGATAAGGGGTCTGCACCCGGCAGGGCTTGATAACATATTATAACTGAGGATACTATGGAACGTGACGAGATACTGTCTATCTTTAAAAAAACAAATGCACTGCTGGAAGGGCATTTTCAACTTACATCGGGTCTGCACAGTCCGCAGTATTTCCAGTGGGCGAAAGTACTCCAATATCCTGTGTATATGGAAATGCTCTGCGGATTAATAGCGAATCATTTTCGGGAGTCGACGCCCGATTGTGTAATATCGCCGGCTCTCGGCGGGATAGTTGTTGGCCAGGAAGTAGGGCGGCAAATGAAAGTACGGACGATGTTTACGGAAAGGAAAGACGGGATCATGCAGCTACGCCGCGGTTTTGAAATCGCAAGGGGCGAACGGATCCTGGTGTGCGAGGATGTGACGACAACGGGGGGCTCTGCGCGTGAAGTATGCGAGATTGTTCATGCGATGGGGGGTGTCGTGACAGGAGTGGGCGCTGTGGTCGACCGGAGCGGCGGGAAGGTCCCATTCGAAAATTTCTATGCTACGATGGTCATGGATGTTGTTGCATACAAGCCCGAAGAATGCCCGCTGTGCAAACAAGGGAAGCCGATCGTAAAACCGGGGAGCCGTTCGAATACCTGATGAATAGACGTACGTGGTGGGAAGGGTTATTTGCTTTTTCGATGTGTAAATCCTGAAGAGGTTATATAATGAAGCTGAAACTGATCAAACGAAATCGGGTGTACGAGGGGAGAGTATTCACAACGATTGTCGATGATGTTGAATATCCATCCGGAGTGAAAACTATACGGGAGGTGGCTGAACATCCCGGTGGTGCGGTCATCCTTGCGGTATTCGAAGATGCGCGAATTATTCTCATCAATCAGCATCGCTACCCTCTGGATAAATTTATTTGGGAACTTCCCGCCGGCAAGCTCAATGACGGGGAAGACCCGATGATGTGCGCGCGGAGGGAACTCGAAGAAGAGACAGGATTTTCTGCCAAGAAGTGGGAAGCGCTTACATCCATATACACAACACCCGGGTTTTGTACGGAGGTCCTTCACATTTATCTTGCGAGAGGATTATCCGAAATTCCGGGCGGCAGGCGACTGGAGGAGGGTGAGGAGACGATGACCATGAAAATTGTTCCAATGAAGGAGGCTCTGACGATGATCGAGAGACGGGAGATTCTCGATAGTAAATCAATATGCGGGATTCTTCTTGGGGATCGAATTTTACAGAAAATAGATATTCATCACAAAAAAGTCTGAGGACATCATATCGGGTGGGGACATATGAATCCGGTTGACATCATACGGAAGAAGCGGGATGGAATAAAGTTGCGGCGTGATGAGATTGAGTATTTCGTGCATGGATATCTAACTGGAACCGTCACAGATTACCATATGTCGGCCTTCCTAATGGCCGTCTATTTTCAGAAAATGGATTTTGAGGAAACGACCGTACTGACAGAAGTAATGCATCGCTCTGGCCAGTCTGTTGATCTGTCTTCCATCCCCTCGGTTAAAGTTGGTAAACACTCAACGGGTGGCGTCGGAGATAAGGTGTCGCTCATACTGGCGCCAATGGTAGCCGCCTGCGGTGTCTATGTCCCGATGGTGTCGGGCCGGGCGCTCGGGCACACGGGTGGGACGTTGGATAAACTCGAGTCTATTCCGGGATTCCGGGTAGATCTTACTATTGATGAATATACGAAGGTGATTTCCGAAACTGGGATTGTCATGATTGGCCAGACGGCGGAAATTGCTCCTGTTGATCGGAAAATATATGCCCTGAGGGATGTCACTTGCACGGTCGAAAGCATACCGCTTATTGCAGCGAGCATCATGAGTAAAAAACTCGCAGAGGGGATCGATGCACTTGTACTGGATGTGAAGACGGGGAATGGGGCTTTTTTACCGTCTGAGTCCGGCGCCGCGGAACTGGCTGAAACACTTGTTGCTGTCGGTAAAAAATTTGGTTTGAAGTCGATTGCGTTCCTGACGGACATGAGCCAGCCTCTTGGTTATGCGGTTGGAAATTGGATTGAGGTTAGAGAATGCATTGAGTGCTTGCAGGGTAAAAATGTGCCCGATCTCATGGAAGTAACGTACGTCCTCGGTGGTACCATGGTATTTCTTGGCGGAAAGGCGGAGAGCATCGAGGAAGGAATCTCCCAGTGCCGACACGCACTCCATTCGGGCAAAGCATGGGAAAAGTTTATAGGCGTCGTGAAACAGCAGGGAGGGAATGTTGATCATCTGCATCATCCGGAGCGTTACGGAACGGCGGCGTATTCGAGAGAAGTACTGAGTACCACGGCCGGAGACATTGACGGTATCGATACGCGTGAAATTGGTTTAGTCGGAGTCATGCTCGGGAGCGGTCGGATCAATGTTAATGATCACGTTGATCCCAGGGCTGGGATCATCCTCAGGAAAAAGATTGGCGACAGTGTTGAAGTCGGAGAACCTCTGGCAATACTATATTCCGAAAAACACGATGTTCTTGAGATAGCCAGTCACAGAATCGGGGGAGCTTTCCGAATTGCAACCGAACCATCAGTTTCAGCGCGTCTGATACATTCCATGGTAGACGAGAGTGGCGTCCATCCCTGGCGTGGCTATGTCTGAGGGAGGGGTTTAATTCTTTATAATTTGGGTGGTTTAGGAGGTTTTTAGGAGTTGCATTAGAATTTTAAATTATTATATTGGGGTGGAGGCACATAATGGAAGGCGCATTCATTCTGGTATTGGGAATTGCCGGCTTGCTGGCCGGCGGTTACTTCATTAAAACTTATCTCGTTCAACGACATCTGATTCGTTCTCAGCAGAGTACCCTCGCAGAGATGGGGGAACGTGTGGAACGGACACAGAGCACACATGAACAATTCCGTAAGCTCCACACGTACCTACAGACTTTGAGGGAGGAGGAGCGTATTCGTGTGGCGCGTGAAATTCATGATGATGTAGGCCAACTTCTTACCGTAGTGAAAATGGACATATCAAAACTCAATAATAAATTGAAAAGTAATGACCAGAGTGGAACCGAATCTCTTGCCGTTCTTGCTTCCATGAATGATAAGATAGGTACAACGATTAATTCAATCAGAAAGATTGTAGCCGAATTGCGGCCGGAGGTCCTCGATCATCTGGGATTGATAGAAGCTATCGAATGGGGTGTGCAATCGTTTCAAGAGCAAACCGGCATTGTTTGTGAACTCCGGTCTCACCTCAGAAAAATAAAACTTGATCACAATCGTGCAGTAGCAGTTTATCGGGCTTTTGAGGGAATTTTATCAGTAACGGCTCGACGTGCTGCGGTGGGTAGTTTAATCGTAACTGTTCAGGAAACCGGCAATATTTTAACGGTGCACGTGCAAGACAACGGAACCGGTCCGCGTCATACTGCAGCGGAGGAGGAGATTGCTCTAATTCTCATGGAGAGTGAGGAACGAATCACGTCGATAGGAGGTACCTTTAGTTTTGTACATCATACAGATGACTGTATGCAGGTCACGATCGTTATTCACACAATATAATACCCTAAACAGGGGGAGGCGTTATATGATAAGAATCATGATTGCGGATGACCATCCGCTGATTCGCGAGGGATTGAGGGAATCACTAAAAAATGAATCCGAATTTCTCGTAGTAGCTGAAGCCCGCGATGGCCAGGAAGTTCTCGATCTGGTAGAACGTACCAAAGTAGACGTCATCGTCATGGATTTGTCGATGCCGGTAATGAACGGCTTGGATGTACTAGGGAAGCTGAGGAGCACGCATCAGAAAGTGCCGATTCTGATCCTTAGCATACATCCGGAAGACCGTTATGCCGTCCGCTCCATCCGAGCGGGGGCGTCGGGTTATGTCACAAAGGAGAGTCCGTCGGCGGAACTTGTATATGCGATCCGGAAAGTCGCACGGGGAGGTAAGTATATCACACCTGCTCTCGCGGATAAGATTGCAGAAGAGATTGGAGATTCAAGCGGTCGTCCTTTGCATGATTTTTTATCGAACCGGGAATATCAGATTCTCCGTATGATCGCATACGGACGATCTGTAAAGGACATAGCGGATGAGCTCTGTTTGAGCTTTCATACGGTTAATACGTACCGAAACCGGATACTTGAGAAAATGAACATGAAATCGAACATCGAGCTGACCCACTACGCCTTTCAGTACAATCTAATCGAGGCAATTCATCCTCCCTCTTCCGATGCCGATCCGGTCGTGTAGTATTTTAAGTGACAGAAAATATATCTAAAAGTACTACATATTTTTCACATTTTATGCTCTACCGGTTTTACTGGATATAATATATATTACTCACTGGGTTAGCGATGTGATGCGGAGGCTTGGGTGGCATTGAACATGGTGGATCATTCGTGTCATCCAAGCCGTTATTTATCCCGCAAAGTTTTCTGTCCATTTTCCCGTAGTTGTAAATCAACGGAACAACCGAAATATCAAAATGATATAATAATTCAGAATACAGATGTTTATGGGAGGAGTATTTTGAATTTGGGGGGCGAGGTCGCACACAATCTGCTTTGAAAGCAGAGAGGACATGATAAGCGGATAGAGGGCTCGCTTAAAGGGAATGCGCTTCGTGGGGGGAGAGAGATCTCCCCTCATCCTCCAGTTTAAGAAAATTTAATTTTTTGCTCCATAACTTTCGCAAAAAGTGAAATCATTTCCCGGTGCACATGCCCGTTTGAAGCCAGTACTTCCTTTGAATAGATACTGAATCCGCTTCCGGAAAAGTCGGTAATCAAACCGCCCGCTTCCTGAAGGATCAGGGAGCCTGCAGCGACATCCCACGGATTGAGGGCTACCTCCCAGAAACCGTCGTATCGTCCCGCTGCAACGTATGCGAGATCAATGGCTGCCGATCCCATCCGGCGGACAGCCTGAGCGTGCAGGAGGAAAGAAACGAACCGCTCAATCGCGAGGTTGGGATTTTCAGCGATGTTGTACGGGAAGCCGGTTACTAGGAGACTTTGTATTAATTCATTGACACCTGATACGCCGATTTTTTTCCCGTTGAGGAAAGCACCCTTTCCTTTTTCCGCGACGAACATTTCATCTAAATTTGGATCATATATGACGCCGATGATGACCTGCCCGCTTTGTTCGACGCCGATCGAAACGCAGAATACCGGAAGTCCGTGAGTAAAATTCGTCGTTCCGTCGAGAGGATCAATCACCCACCTGTAATCAGAGTCGGCAGAGTGTTTCGATCCGCTCTCCTCGCCAAGAATATCATGTTGCGGGAAATGCTTCTTTATCGTTTCGATGATGATTTCCTCGGAACGTTTATCGATCTCCGTAACAATGTTACGCTCCTGGCCCCCTTTTCGTTCTATGGTGTGTATATTTCCGACATTGTCTTTTAAGAAGATTCCTGCTTTCCGTGCGGCTTCTATAGCGATATTAATCATAGTCTGCGGCGGTTCCTTTCTTCCTGTAAGTGGTACTTGCCTTTCCATTTTCTCAATTTGTCACTGAAATTTTTTCCGAACAATTTCTGAAGTTGTCCGAATTTTTTTCGGTTAATCCGAAATTTAATTTTTAAATCGTTTCCCTCATATTCTGTTTTCGTTATTTCGGCGATTTCATGGAGTTTTGCCACGAAAGCATATTCTGACTGCGGCAAAGTAAGGCAATGTTCGGTTGTGTTCGCTTCGATGATGTCGAGGAGGGCTTCCTTTAGCATCGAGATGTTGATTCCTCGCTCTGCCGAGATAAAAACCGATCGTTCGTATTGCTTCTGGATGTCGTTGAAAATGTCGCGATCGGTCAGAAGATCGATTTTATTGAAAACATGTATTGTCGGCTTGGTATCCGCTTCTAACAATTTGAGAGTGTCCTTAACGACCGATATTTGCTCCTCATATCGGGAGTGACTCACGTCGATGACGTGGAGGAGTATATCAGCTTCAGATACCTCGGCGAGCGTACTCCTGAACGATGCTATGAG